>JBEQLM010000033.1:0-11341 GCA_040325975.1 Gammaproteobacteria bacterium
ATATAATGGAGAACATATTTTGTAACGCGACTGGAAAGGCTCGGCGATAGAGCCAGTCAAAATCAAGATTTGTGGAACGTAATTCAGGAGGATACATTCCTTTAAGATTGAGCCAGACAAAAGCCAGTGCTGAGAAGAACAGTAACTGAGTCTGTGCTAATACATGGGTTGCATCATACGGGTTGTAACCCGTGTCGTAAGGTAACAGGGAGTACAGTGCCGATGGATAAACACCAATGGCAATACAAAGTACGGCTGCAATAAACATCGCCAATAACATGTTGTTTGGCGGATCACTAGCGCGAATGCCTGAATCATGGGCAAAAAAGGCAAAGTACGGAATTTTAATACCCGCATGATGAAACACGCCTGCAGAGGCAAACAACAGCATCAACCATATCCAGTCATAGCCCTCCTGCAGAGCGGCGGACATGACCATGGATTTACTGACGAAACCGCTGAACAAAGGGAATGCCGAAATAGAGGCTGCACCGACAATACAAAGCACCGTGGTCTTAGGCATGGTCTTATATAGCCCGCCTAAATCCGAGCCATTGATACGACCTGTCATATGGAGCACTGCACCCATGCTCATAAACAACAAACCTTTAAAGATGACGTCGTTGAAAGCGTGTGAGACGGCACCGTTAATGGCCAGTGCGGTACCGATACCGATACCGACGACCATAAAGCCTACCTGGTTGATCAGGCTGTAGGCCAGTACTTTGCGCAGATCATTTTCAATGACGGCGAAAAAGATCGGGAAACAGGTCATGGCTGCGCCAATATAAACCAGCAATTCTGTACCAGGGTAGCCACGTGCTAATGCATAAACGGCGACTTTAGTGGTAAACGCGCTGAGAAAAACGGTGCCCGTGACGGTCGCTTCCGGGTACGCATCTGTCAGCCAGTTGTGTGCAAAAGGAAAAGCGCATTTAATGCCAAATGCGATAAAGATTAACCAGCCTGCAATACCTTCCAGACCAATGTGACCGAATGCTAAGGAGCCATGTTCAGCGGCATAAAATAATGTACCCGCTAGCAGAATAACGCCGGATAAAACCTGGATGATCAGGTAACGCATGCCAGCGTCGTAAGAGCTCTGAGTTCGTCGCGCCCAGATAAGAAATACCGAGGTAAATGCCAGCAATTCCCAGAACACAAACAAGCTCAGCAAATCGCCAGCAAAAACAGCACCCAGGCCACTACCCGCATACAGCATAGCGGCGACTTGTTGCATGGTGTCGCGAACGTGCAGAGAATAAATAATGCCGATAAATGCAGCTATGTGAAATACATAACCAAACATAAGACTCAGCTTATCAGCGCGGTATGTGATGAGCTGATAATCGAGGAAAGCGAACTGTAAATGAATACCCTCAGGCACCATCCAAAGATGCAGTCCACTGACTACGGGGATGGCAATCATAATGACATTGCGCAAAACACCACGGGTAAATGCGGCAATCAGTGCGCCAATAAAAAAGGGTAGAAATGGTGGTATCTCAAGCATCCACATTTGAGTCACCTATTTCATCGCTATCTTTTTTATTGCTATTGGTTTTTTCTTCCGCGTTAGGTTTACCTTCATTGCTATAGTAGTCTTCCGGGCGCATAAGAAATGTGCGCATCCATGTGGCGACAAGCACAAGAATGACGCAACCAACAAAACCATAAAGTGGATAAAATCCCCAGAGGTTTTCCCAGCTGTGCACGACGTGACGATGGATGACAAAGTCCAGCGCCAAAAGCAGGATGCAGCAGGCGTACAGGCTATACAAAATACGTTTTACATTTTTAGGCTTGTCAAAAATATATTTTTTCTCATTTGCCATGAGCTTATCCCGGTACTGCCAAAATGGCCTTAGCTAAATCATATAAAGGTTGCGGATAGACGAAAAGCGTCACACAGCCTACGCTGGTAATGCACAGGGCAATTAACGATGCTAGTGGCGCTTCTTTTACCCCGCCATTAAATGCGGCTGTTTCACTACCAGGAAAAAAGGCACGAAAAGGTATCGGTAAAAGATAGGCGATGTTCAGCAAAGAGCTGACCATGAGTACCGCCATAAGAATCCATTGCTCTGCTTCCATGGTACCCATTAACAAAAACCATTTACTCCAGGTTCCTCCAGCCGGAGGCACACCAATAATACTGAGGCTGGCAATAAAAAATGCCGCCATAGTGATTGGCATTTGTCGACCAAGGCCACGCATTTCACTTATTTTTGATTTATGTGCAGCGACCAGAATGGCACCTGCACAGAAGAACAGAGTAATTTTACCAAACGCATGCATGCCAATATGCATTGCTCCACCGATTACACCTGATGAAGTGGCCAGTAATGCACCGATGGTGACATAGCCGAGTTGACTGACTGTCGAATAGGCCAGTCGTGCTTTTAAATTATCCTGTCGCATCGCGACGATTGAGGCCAATAATACGGATGCCCCTGCCAGATAGAGCAAGAACTGTGTGCTTGGCAGTTCCGATAACAGATCAATACCAAAGATTAATACACACACTTTTAAAATAGTGAAGACACCGGCTTTTACAACAGCTACGGCATGCAGCAATGCACTGACTGGCGTTGGTGCGACCATTGCTGCAGGTAGCCAGCGATGAAATGGCATAATAGCAGCCTTACCAATACCAAATATAAACAGCACCAGTATCACACCAGCAACGGTTAAATCGACGTTGGCGTTAAATACGCCTCCCGGTGTAAAGTCCAGTGTACCGGCCACAAACCAGGTACTGACTATAGCTAACAGGAAAAAGGCAATTGATGTACTGAGTAATATACCGAGATAAATTCGACCACCTTTTTTTGCCTCCTCAGTGCCCGAATGTGTCACCAATGGATAAGTAGACAGGGTCAAAATTTCATAAAAAATAAACAAGGTGAACAGATTTTCTGCAAAGGCAATGCCCATCACACTACCAATTGCGATGGCAAAACAACTATAGAATCGGGTTTGATTCTGCTCGTTGTGGCTGCGCATATAACCAATGGCGTAAACCGTTGTGATCAACCAGAGAAAACTGGCAATTAATGCAAACAGCATTCCTAATGGTTCAATCTTAAAGCTTACCTGCAACCCCGGTAAAAGCTCCCACCATTGCACACTAATACTTTCACCACTGTTAAGGCCCTGATAAAGATTGATCACAAAATAGAGCAATACTAAAGAGGTAGTAATTGTTACTGCTTCGCGCAGATTAGGTTTACGCCCTGTCGCCACTATAGCCAGCGTCGCCAGTACAGGCATGATGATGCTGAGTTGTAGCATGGTCTCCAGAGACATACTCATGGATTTACTCCAAACAAACTCTGAGAAGCAGCCTGAGCTACTTGAATACTAAGACGGGTATCTATGCCGAAATAAATATTGGCTGATACCAGTATCCAGATAGGAATCAAAAATGACAGAGGTGCCTCTTTGATGGTTTCTCTACCTGCTATTGGCGGTTTAAAATAAGCGGCTTCAACAAGACGCCAGACATAAACGACAGCGAGTAGCGAGCCTAATAAAATAAGCACTGCAACTGGCCACCAGCCTTTTTCTATTAGGGCGATTAGCAAATACCACTTGCTGACAAATCCAACGGTTAGCGGCACGCCTATTAAACTTAGACCGCCGATGACAATAGCGGCCATGGTGTAAGGCATTTGTCGACCTAAGCCATTAAACTCATTGAGTTTCACGCTGCCTATCCGGTACATCACAGCACCTAAGGCTAAAAACAGCGCGCTTTTCATTAGGGCATGATTAAACATATGTAATAAGGTCGCCATTAAGCCGGTCACAGTACTAACACTGATACCAACAATCATGTAACCAACCTGAGCGATGCTTGAGTATGCAAACAGATGTTTGATATTCGTTTGATAGATAGCCGCAGTCGAAGCCACAAATATACCTGACAAACCAAGTACCAGGAACAGCAGCTGCAAGGGTAACGCAGTAAAAGAAAAGGAAAGACCAAATACCGAAAAGGTAAAGCGAATAAGTAAATAAATGGCAACTTTGGTAGCGGTAGCTGCGAAAAAAGCCGTCACTATTGAAGGCGCATAGGCATAGGCATTAGGCAACCACAGGTGCAGTGGAAACAGAGCCAGTTTTAAACAGAGGCCAACGATAACGAAGCAAAAAGCTGTAAATACAGTCCGTGTATTCTCCACTTCCGGTAGACGTTGGGAGAGGTCATACATATTCAAGGTGCCGGTCATTTGGTACATTAAACCGATACCAATCAAAATAAAGGTGGCGCCGATGGTACCCATAATCAAATATTGATAAGACGCCCAAAGCGCACGTCTATCTTTGCCCAGTGCGATCAAAGCGTATGCAGAGAGAGAGGATATTTCCAGAAAAACAAAGACATTAAAAGCATCAGCTGTGGCAACGATACCAAGCATTCCGGCCAGGGATAACAGGTACAAAACGTAAAAAAGCGTGTGTCGGTCTGCGGGAATTTCTTCCTGGATACTGGTGTGAGCAGCAAGTAGTACCACAGTACTGACCCCTGAAATAATTAGTAACAGGAGTGCATTTAGCTGATCAATGCGATATTCAATACCCCAGGGGGCATTCCAGCCACCCAGTTCGTAAATAATAGTGCCTGTAGCCATCACCTGTTGCAGTAAAAGAATGCTGATAAGAAAGGCAGAACCACTCACTATTAAGGTAAACAACCATACCAGACGTGATCGTGTTAGAAGCAGGCACAAAGGAGCCGCCATAAGCGGAACAATGACTTGCAAAATAGGCAAATGTGTTAACAATCGAGGTTATCCTTTTTTTGTATTTCTTCTTCTTCGATACTTCCATAGGCTTCTTTAAGGCGTACAGCCAGCGCGAGTCCCACAGCTGTAGTGGCAATGCCAACTACAATTGCGGTGAGAATTAAAACATGCGGCAATGGATTAGAATATTGTTTAATTCCCTCGACCAAAATAGGCGCAGTACCTCCATCGACCTTCGCCATACTGATATAAAAGATAAAAACGGATGTTTGAAAAATGCTTAGCCCAACAATTTTCTTGATCAGATTGCCATGCGCGATAACGATGTAAAACCCAATCATCATCAGCACCACCACTACCCAATAGTTATAGAGTCCCATTAACATTATGTTTTATTACTTTCCTTAGTTAGTGAGTTGTCTCTACGGCCCTCAAAATTGAAAAAGATGATGACCATAACCGAAGCAACCGTGAAGCCCACACCCAGTTCAATTAAAAGTATACCCAGATGTTGGCCAGCTACAGGGTCAGCAGATAACGCACTGTAATCAAGAAAACTTTTGCCATTTAACAGGGAAACCACACCGACACTGCCATAAAGTAATACACCTATGGCAGCAAAGAATTGAATAACGGACTGATTAATCACACGACGCGCTGTACTAATTCCGAACAGCATGGCATACAGGATAATGGCAGAAGCAAAAATCACACCAGCCTGAAAGCCGCCACCAGGCCCATAATCTCCGTGAAACTGGACATAAAGCGCATAGAGTAAAATAAAAGGTATCAGCATTTTGACGACAATTCGGAGTATTAAATACTCTGCACGCATTAAATTATTTGTAGAATCGATTTTTATAATATCTTCAGGACGACGTACCACCGACAAAAGCGCCAATACCCCGATGCCCGCGGTAAAGATAACGACCACCTCACCAAAAGTATCGAACGCTCTGTAACTTGCGAGTACTGAAGTCACGATATTAGGTACACCAATTTCCTGCATGGAATTATTAATATAGTGTGGTGCAACATGGAGATGGATAGGTGCATCTGCAGAACCGAAATAAGGCATCTCCAGTGTGCCGTAGATCAACAGACTACCCGTAATAAGAACCACAAATAAAGCTAATACAGGCTTATGTCGCTCGGGATGTTCTGAACGTCCTGTCATGGTAATCGCTATTAGCATGAGCAAAGTGGATATACCTGCACCCACGGATGCTTCGGTAAATGCCACATCAACCGCATCCATAGTGACAAAAAAACTGGCGGATAACAGACCGTAAATACCTAGCAACATACTGACAGCAAGCAGGTCTCTCATTCTGACAATGGCAATAGCAATGACGACAAGAAAGGCCAATAAGACAATGTTGATCAAGGCTTCGATGACGTCAGCCTCTCATTATCGGCTTGCCTGTTAATCTTTGGTTTGAGGCCATTAATCATTGCTGCTTTAGCTAATGCATGACTAGCTGTTGGACTAATGAATAATGTCATTAGCAAAATGATGATGAGTTTCAAATCCACGAGACCATCCGGATTTTGCAACATTAGGCCGATTAAAATCATAGCGGTGGCTAAGGTTTCCGTTACGCCTACCGCATGCATTCGAGTATAAAAATCTGGAAAGCGTAAAATACCCACCCCGCCCGATATGCACAAAAAGCTGCCGATTAATAAAAACACGGCACTACTAATATTCATCAAAGTATCCATTATGAATTCTTCTCCTTTTCTTTTTCTTTTTCCTCTGGCTGTGTCGTCTTAAATATGGATTTACCCGAATGGCGTAGTACCGCTATTACACTGATAAAATTGATAAGGGCGTAGACGATAGCGATATCTAAAAATTCTGGTCGTCCCATCACAAAACCTAACACTGAAATAAGCAGAACTGTCTTGGTGCCAAACATATTGACAGCAAGTATACGGTCATAGAGTGTAGGTCCCATGATGGCTCGAGTGATTGCCATGATCATGACAACAAGAATGGCTATAGTTGCAGCAATCAGCATTAGTTTTCCAGTTCAGTTACTCGGCGATCCATTTCACCGGCTTCAAGTTCTTCAATCGATTCAGATAACAAAGCATGTACCCTAATTTGATCACCTTCCAACGCTACAGCTACTGTACCCGGCGTCAGCGTAATAGAATTTGCATAGATAACTTTTCCCATATCCGTCTTTTGGTTAGCTTTTATGGTTGTCATGGTGGGTGAAATAGTCTTGTTGCCAAGCCAAATATGTTTTACAACCATTATATTGGCGAGAATAATTTCTTTAGTTAGCCATGCATAGAAACCGGGAAATTTTAGCGTGAGATGCAAGGGCTGGGATTCATGGTCGATCACATCCATTCGGTGCGCGATGTATAGAACAAAGGCAATGGAAAGCGCGCCAAGCGATACCATAAGAAGTGTATGATGACCTGAATTAAGCAACCAAAATATGGCTAAAAGCAATGACAGGTCGATAGTATGCCGCATAAATGCCTAGCTATTTGAAGTGTGAAATAAATTTATGCCAAGATGAGTTTTATAATATAACGAATCTATATCAGTCACTAATTCCAGCCATCGAGTTTTAGTTAATCTTACCACATGGATATTCAACTTTAAGCGCGTTGAAAATAGTGTCTCTAAGCATTTTTGCTGTATCGGTTTGTGGGGATAGTTGCTTTGAAACAATACCATGTATGCAAAAAGGGAAAAAACGTGTAGCTGGAGTTTGATACCGGTTACGATAGAGTCTGCTCATAGCGCCATAAAACTTAAGGTCGTTCTTAGACTGTTGATTGATAACTGGAGGATCAATAGCTTGAGCAGCGGCAAGAAACCCTTGAATAAAGTTAATACAGGGCTGCATTTACTTGCTCTGGAGTTACCGCTAAAGCCTGAGATCGATAAGTGATTTCGATGTGAAACATGCAACAACTTGAGCTTATGTAATTGAGGTTAGAATGAATCTAGCTTATTTTTAGATACCAGTATATTCGTACAATATTGCGATATACATCGAATAATACGATCTATGGCTGTGTTGATTTATTATTCCAAAATAATCGGGGTCCCAGCCAAAACATTTGATTTCGGCTTGCTGCCGAGTGTCTTTCTTTTGCGAAAAAAGAAAGGCACCAAAGACTAAATTTGCTGGGAGCAAATTTGAGCAGCCGTTTTATGGCTGACCCGCAGGGCAAAATACATGGAAGTATTTTGTAAATTCGCCCTATTACAACCTGCCCTGAAGGACACTAATTTTGCTTGGAGAAAAATTGAGCAGCCGTTTTATGGCTGACCCAAAGGGCAAAATATAGGACATATTTTGTAACCCTCAGCTTCCAACTTTGCCTACGCGTCGGTCTGACTACAAATCACTTCCGTGTGATTTGCCCTTCGGGTTCGCTGCGCTCATGCAAATTTGATCCAGTCAAATTTGTCGCATCCATGTTCGACGAACCTCACAGGCCGTCCATGGCGAATGGCCGCTACCAAAGATGGAAGCTGAGGCAGGTTGTGCAAGGGATAATAAGTCAAAACCAAGGTCAAAATCCGCATTATCTTTTTATCTAATGATTTATCGGGGTGAATTAATAGCGGATGCTCAACTACGATTAATTTTTTTATCCATCGTATTCAATTTCAATGGACAGTCTGCACTGCATGACAATTTTACACGTGATGTGTGTTGAAGAGTTGCTGGTACTTTAATATGAAAGATTTTTTGATGTTAACGGAGTATGTTAGCTGCTACGCTTGAGTTAAATTAAAAAAAATAAAAGGTGGGTAAAAGTTATGGTTTACGTCAAAAGAATCCTTCTGGATGTGCTCAAACCTCATCAGCCGAATGCGCTGGAGTTTTCACAGGCTATTGCCAAAGTCGGCGTGGATTATTGTGTGCATTTGATTGTCCTTGAAGTGGATGAAAACACCGAAACCATCCAGATAGAGGTAACAGGGAGTACTATCGATTTTGAAGCCATTCAATCGACCATAAAAGATTTGGGTGGTTCGTTGCACAGCATTGATGAAGTCGAAGTACAAAGTGAAATCGATCCTGCTTAAGGATTTATGAACATGCTGGGCCAGATAAAATTTTTGCTGGATATCACCCGTAGCCGCGATATTGTGCGGCGCTATTTTGTCGTCAACGGTTTTGATGGCGCACTCACCATGCTGGGTCTGATCATCGGTTTTATCGTCAGTGAATCGGACGATTTAGCGGTGATTTTTAACGTCTGTCTGGGGGCTGCGATTGCGCTGGGCATGAGCGGTTTGAGTAGTGCTTACATCAGCGAATCGGCCGAACGTAAACACGCGCTGGACAAACTGGAGCAGGCCATGGTCAGCGACCTCAGCGATAGTGCACACGGCGAGGCCTCACGCCGGGTGCCGTTGTTGATTGCGCTGGTGAATGGGCTGGCACCACTGCTGATTTCATTTCTGATTCTGTTGCCGATATGGTTATCCATTTCCGGTATTGTTTTGCCGCTATCGCCACTTTACGCCGCCATCATTGTCGCCTTATTACTACTCTTTCTACTGGGTGTTTTTCTGGGAAGTATCGCCGGCATTTCCTGGCTGCGCAGTGGCCTCCAGACTCTATTAGTTGCCATGGTCACCGCTGTGCTTATTTATCTGTTTGCAGGCCATTAAAATGTCGTCGCCCATCTGGCACAGTATGGAGTCTGATGAGGTTTTGCAGCACCTTGAATCTTCGGCAACGGGGCTGACTTCCAGCGAAGCGAAAAAACGTCTGGCCGAACATGGTCCGAATGCCATTCCCGAAAAACAACAACGTTCCCTGCTGGCCATACTGCTCGGCCAGTTTGCCGATTTCATGATCATGGTGCTGCTGGCCGCCGCGCTGATCTCTGGTTTTGTCGGAGAACCACAGGACACCATCGCCATTCTGGTCATCGTCCTGCTCAATGCCATCATCGGTGCGGTGCAGGAATTCAGAGCAGAGCGTGCGGTTGCCGCGCTGCGCGAAATGGCCGCGCCGGAAGCGCATGTTTATCGTGATGCGCAGGCGGTGACACTGGCTTCGGCAGAACTGGTGCCGGGCGATGTAGTGGTGCTGGAAGCGGGCAGTGTGGTGCCCGCCGATTTGAGGCTGCTCGAAGTCGAAGAAATGCAGGTTGATGAATCGGCGCTGACCGGCGAGTCACATCCGGTTGAAAAACAAATGGCAGGTTTAAACAAGGCTGATCTGGCCATCGGTGATCGGCAGAATCAGGCTTTCAAGAGCAGCCTGATTACCCGCGGGCGCGGTGTGGGGGTGGTGGTGGCAACTGGCCTGAACACCGAGATTGGCCGCATCGCCGGACTATTGCAGGGTGAGGCGGGTGTCAGAACACCGCTGCAGGTTCGACTGACCCGCTTTGGTCGTTATCTGGCACTGTCCGTGCTGGCGATTTGCGCCATCGTCTTTACAGCCGGATTGTTGCAGGGCCAGCCAGTCATGCTGATGTTCCTCACCGCCGTCAGCCTGGCGGTGGCGGCGATACCGGAAGCGCTGCCCGCGGTGGTAGCCATCTCGCTGACCCTCGGTGCGCATAAGCTAATCCGGTACAACGCGCTGGTGCGAAATCTGCCGGCGGTGGAAACGCTCGGTTCGGTCACCTATATCTGCACCGACAAGACCGGCACACTCACCCAGAACCGCATGAGCGCTGAGCGCTTTTATGTCGATGGTGAGTGGCGTGATGTATTGCCGGATGCCGCCGCCAGCGTCGTTGCCGCGCAGCTGGGGCAGGCCATGGCATTGAATAACGATGTTGCCGATAAAGATGGTCAGCCCGCTGGTGAGCCGACGGAACTGGCGTTATTCGAAGCGGCGGCCAAAGCAGGTTTTGACAAGGTCGCACTGGAGCTGCTTTATCCACGTCTGGCGGTGATCGCCTTTAGCAGCAAACGCAAACAGATGACGACTCTGCACCAGTCAACAGAGGCAGTGCTCGCCTACTTCAAGGGTGCGCCGGAACGATTGTTGGCGCAGTGTACAAAAGCCTCGGGCATTGATGGCCCAGTGGTTTTTGATGACAAGATGATGCTGCTCGAAGCGGAACGCCTGGCCAATGAAGGCTACCGGGTGCTGGCATTTGCCAAACGGGAACTTGCCAGTTTGCCCGAACCTTTGCAGCCGGAAAAAATCGAACAGGATCTGACCTTTCTCGGGCTGGTCGCGCTGATCGACCCACCGCGACCCGAAGTACCGCAGGCCATCGCCGACTGTTTAAGCGCCGGCATAACCCCGGTGATGATCACCGGTGACCACGCTGGCACGGCCATGGCTATCGCAAGGCGTCTGGGTATCGCCAGACATGATCAGGAAATACTCAGCGGTGAAGAACTGGCAAAACTCTCCGATGAACAGTTTACCCGGCGGGTCGAGGCCATCCGGGTGTATGCCCGCGTCACCCCCGAGCAGAAAATACGCATCGTCAAAGCCCTGCAGGATAACGGTGAATTCGTCGCCATGACCGGAGATGGCGTCAATGATGCACCGGCATTGAAACGAGCCGGCATCGGTGTCGCCATGGGCCAGCAGGGAACCGATGTCGCACGTGAAGCCGCCGACATG
>JBEQLM010000340.1:0-1993 GCA_040325975.1 Gammaproteobacteria bacterium
ATGAAGCGGATGTGGATACCCTGGTCGAATTCGATCCAGCGACTATTTAAATAGTCGTTGTCATCTCGGCATGTTTCTTAGCCGAAGTAGTGGTGCATGGATGCACCGTTGACGAACCAAAGGATGGCATCCAGTTTTTATCCTGTCATTCCGACAGAGCGCAGCGACGAGACAGATTTATCTGGAGTAAATTTGAACAGCCATTGTATGGCTGTACCGAAGGGAAAAATACATGGAGGTATTTTATAAGTCTCGTTTTTGTTCTTATCATTACTCTATGAATTAAAAATTGGTATGTAGGTGTTTATGAAAAAATTAGCTTCATTGTTTATAAAATATTTGTGGGTTACAGCACTATCTTTATCCTGGGTATCATCGGCATATGCCTTACAGGTGATCAGTGAGAAAATAATATTCCTCAATGGTGATGGTAAAAATTATGTTCGTTATGACACAACACGAACCAGCAGTCCCAGTTATGAAATCTGGTTTAAAAAGGAAAATAGCCTGTCGCCCGAGCAATATCTGAAAGATTATTTGTATATGTACCCCAATGATTATAAATGGGATACCACTACGGATACGGATTATGATTTGATGAAGATTTCATCCGGTAGTTATGCAACCTTGATACAGGGTGAGCTTCATAATAAAACCGAAATTAATGTCGGTAAAGATGGTGTCTATACTTACACGAATTGGGATGGCAAGACACGAATGGCCGATAATCATTTTGGAATATGGAATAAACCTGATGAGTTTACACAGTTGGTCTATGCATGGGTTTTTCCTCAAAATTTTAATATCATTAGCTATAAAGCAAACCGAAAAGGTAAATGGGTTAAACGTAATAACACGATTACTTATTATGGCGAAAATGTAAATGATCTGGTGTTTGTTATTAATTACCAACCGCAAACAAACTCGATGTATAAAGAATTGCTCAAGGTAATAAGTGATAAAGAGCAGGCGCTGGAACAGATTCAACTGAAACAGGATGCTCAAGGTGTAAAAATCACCCTGGCTGCGACAGTGTTATTTCCGTCCGGTAGTAGTGATTTAAGTGAAGCAGGGGCAGCGATTCTTCGGCGTCTGTCCAGTGCACTTTCTAAACGGGATGATATTAATATTGTGATTGAAGGTCACAGTGATGATGTTCCTATAAAAAATAATCTTGCCAGGAAATTCAAAACAAACTGGGAGCTGTCATCTTCAAGATCGTTAACGGTTTTGCATTATATGGCTGATAATAATGTACAGGAATCCCGTCTCGAATCACGAGCGCTTGGTGCTTTGCGGCCTATTGCCACTAACGATACACCACAAGGTAGATCTAAAAATCGACGCATTGAGATCATTGTTGTATCGGCAAAAAATAATGATAACGGGCTCTGACCGCTTAAGCCGTGACGACTTTTTAATTTTCAATATAAGGTGAAGCGTGGATATAGGTATTATCGGAATAGGTCTAATGGGGCGCGCGTTTGTGGAGCGCTACCTGTCACAGGGTTATACGGTCAGGGTTTTTAATCGCACACAGAACAATGTTAAAGATCTGGCCGAAAGCGGCGTTATCGTTTGCAACGCAGCAGATGAACTGATCGAGTTATCGGACACGATTATTTTGATGGTCAGTGACGCAGACGCGATTAGTAACCTGCTGCAACTCGACAACAAGCAAAAAGACCTGCACGCTAAAACCATTTTACAAATGGCGACTATTTCACCAACACAATCAAAAGAAATAGGCGAAGTCATAACAGCCTGCGGCGGCCACTATATGGAAGCTCCGGTACTCGGCAGCATACCCGAAGCAAAAATAGGCACACTGATAATCATGGCAGGTGGATCAAAAGACGTGTTCGACAATGTTCTACCAACGCTACAGGTATTAGGCACAGCGCCCCGCTACATCGGAGAAACCGGTTCAGCGGCGGCGCTCAAGCTGGCCATGAATCAGTTGATTGCATCACTCACCGCCGGTTTTTCTCTA
>JBEQLM010000341.1:0-1978 GCA_040325975.1 Gammaproteobacteria bacterium
GTAAAAAAACCTGAAGATGTTGTTTTAAAATCGCCAGTCTCAGGTGTTGTCAGGTTTATTAATCATTCAGCTGAAGATAATAAATTTTATAAAAATGAAGTAATTGTTTCACTTAAGTCAGATGAAATATTACAGCTTCAGAAACAGTATATAAAACTGGCAAATGAAAAAGATGTAAAAAACATGCGGGTATTAAAGCAGAAGCTAAGTAAATTGGGTTATACCTTTGATGAACTAAGAACTTTGATAAAAACAAACAAGCCATCAAATATCTACCACCTGCGTTATCCTGATACCGGCTTATTAACTAAATTAAATATCAAACTGAAGCAAAAAATAAAATCAGGTGAAATAATCGGTACTCTAAGACCGTTATATTCTATTTCAGCCTATGCCAAGGTTTTCGAGACACAATGGATATGGCTTAAACCCGGTCAGAAAATCTCTATGTCTATACGCCGTTTCCCAGGTCTCACCTGGGAGGGTGAAGTAAGAAAAGTGGATGATCTGGGATATAGCAGTACTACTGCCGTTAAGTTAATCGCAGATTTTAAAGCAAACGATAAACTTGATTTACGCCTGGGTATGCAGACAGAGATGACTGTTTATACGGAATCAAAAAATAATGTTTTGCTGGTGCCGTCTTCTGCGGTTATTCGAACAGGTTCTAAAAATGTCGTGGTAGTAGCAAAAAGTGGTGGCCGCTTCCAACCAGTCGATGTTGTCACCGGGCTGGATAATGATGAGTATGTGGAAATTGTCTCAGGTTTAAAAGAAGGCATGAAGGTGGTGGTGTCAGGACAGTTTTTATTAGATTCTGAAAGCGAACTCAGGGCCGAGATTTCACGTTTTGGTTCACCTGTTCTTAGTTCACCTGACCAAGGGGCTGAGAATTGATCAAGCTGATTATTCGGTGGTCGATAGAAAACAGGCCACTGATTTTATTAATGAGTTTGATCCTTGCTGTCTGGGGCATCCGCTCCTTAGGCAGTATTCCTCTTGACGCTATACCTGATTTATCTGATACCCAGGTTATTATCAAAACCACTTACCCTGGACAGGCGCCACAAATTATTGAAGACCAGGTTACCTATCCCATAACCACAACCATGTTAACCGTGCCCGGTGCGACCACTGTGCGGGGTTATTCTTTTTTTGGTGATTCATATGTTTACGTTTTATTTGATGAAGATGTCGATCCTTACTGGGCAAGGTCGCGTGTTTCAGAATATTTAAATGAAGTTGAAAAAACGTTACCTGATGGTGCAAAAACATCGTTAGGTCCGGATGCCAGTGGTGTGGGCTGGGTTTATGAATATGCATTGATAGATAAAACGGGGCAGCATGACTTAAGTGAGTTGCGCTCTATTCAGGACTGGTTCCTTAAGTATGAGCTGGAATCTGTTCCGGGTGTAGCCGAGATCGCTTCACTCGGTGGTATGGTTAAACAGTATCAGATTATTATTGATCCAAACGTACTTCATAGAGAGCTGGTTACCCTTTCATCTGTTATCACTGCACTAAAAAAAGGTAATCAGGAGTCAGGCGCTTCAGTAATTGAAATCTCTGAAGCGGAATACATGATTCGTGTGCATGGTTATTTATCCAGTAAAGAAGATATTGGTAATGTGGGGCCGCTCGGTGTGAACTCTGTGGGTGATGCCGTTTTTTTACGGGATATCGCGGAAATAAGAGAAGGGCCGGCACCAAGACGCGGTGTTGCAGAACTTGATGGCAAGAGAGAGGTTGTTGGTGGCATAGTGATTATGCGATGGCAGGAAAATGCGCTTGAGACCATCCGGCTTGTCGAACAGCGAATTGAAGAGCTAAAGAGAGCCTTACCCCAGGGTGTTGAACTTGTTGAAACCTATAATAGAGCCAACATTATTAAGCAATCTATTGAATCCTTAAGTAATAAATTAATTGAAGAAATTATTATTGTTGTCCTGGTATGTGTTTTATTTTTAATGCATATTCG
>JBEQLM010000342.1:0-1949 GCA_040325975.1 Gammaproteobacteria bacterium
ACACGACCTTCGCCATTTTCACCGCGACGGAAATCAACGTTTTTTATGCCTCTTTGCACGCCCATAAATCGTGAACTAGCCGTTTCTGAAAATCTTGAAGCGCTGCTTTTTTCACTTGTGTCGGAGCCAGTGTTCGAGCTGGCTTCATCTGACCCATCGAAAAATGTTGCGCCTGCACCTTCGCTGTCCAGAGTAATTAATACGCTATTGCCTTTTGTAGTAACTTGATAGGGAATGACCTCTGTCAAATTTAATATTACGCGAGTTCTATTTTTAGCACTGACGGTGGTCACGGATTGGGCAACTCCGATACCTACTGGCTGTTGTTTTTTAGGTAAGAGACTACCAGTGTTGGCAAAATCAAAAGCTATACGTGCAGGATTATCAATGGTGAAACTTAGGGGTTTGACTGCTTTTTTACTCATGTCCAATATTATTTGTAGACGATTGCCTGGCAAAGTATTGTATTGGATAGATTGAAGCATGTTCTGGTTGACTGCTGCAGAAGCATTGCCAAAATATAGCAATAACGTAAGAAGCATAAGCGACTTAAGTACGCCATAAAGAGCATTCGCCTGGTTATGATTTTTTGTTATTGTTATATTCATACATCGCTCCACGCGTTACTCACCTGAGACGGCTATTGATGCGTCACGTTCAATATAGCTGCCAATACCATCCGACACAATTTCTACCAGATAAATCATAGTTTCTGTTATTTTTATAATACGGCCTTCATTTTTACCCATGTAATTGCCAAGTTTTACTTTGTGCACTACATTTTTTGGATCTTTAATAAGTCCCCATGCATTATCCATTTGTTCAATTGTGCCTACCATTGATAGTGCGTCAAGAGGAAAACTTTCAAGCAGTTGTTTGGGTCTGTCAGTTTCAGGCTGTAATGAGTTTTTTGCTAAGCTGGGGCTCGTATCAACATTAGATTCAAAAGGGTCACGTAAATCGGTCGCAGAATAGGCAAAGCTTTGATAGGGCTTAAATTGTGGTATTGGCCGTACACTGCCGACACTTGATAACTTGGTGTTTTCTATGAAGTCGTATAAGTCATCAACATCTTTGCTGCAACTGGTCGTTAATAGAGCGACCATCGGCAGAGTTAAAATATAATGGCTTTTATTTTTCGATTTTGTCTTCATCATTGTCCAGCTGCCGACTCATCAATATATTGATAAGTAACGGCGGTTATATTCATTACTAGTGTTACATCTCCTTCCTTTTTAGCGGGTGCAATAGTGATATCTTGCAAGGTAACAATACGGGGTAGGGCAGCAACGCCACTCACAAAAGCAGCAAACTCATGATAGTGACCAGTTACTTTTAGTTTAATAGGATATTCTGCATAAAATTCTTTAGGATTGAGTCCTTCGGGTTTGAAATACTCGATTTCTAAACCACTTGAAATACCTGTTTGTGATATATCAGTAAGTAGTGTTTCTATTTCTGTGCTATTGGGCAATTGTCGGAGCAATGCGCCAAATGATGTGCGCATTTCTTCAAGCTGCTGTTTATAAGCTTCTAGATTGACGGCTTTGCTATGTTTTTCTGTAAAAGTTGTTCTCAATGTGAGTTCTTCTGCTTTGGCTATTTTTAGCTCGTCTAATTGTGTGGTGGTATCAACAAAATAACCTGTAGCTGCTATAGCGATACATACAATAATTATAAGCACCGCTTTAACGACCGCGGGAGCAGAACCTATTTTCTTGAAGTCTTCTATATCTATATCATTTATATCTATTTCAGAGAGGTCCATTAGATGTCTTCTCCTTCACTATTTTCTTCTCTATCAGAATTTTTGGGAGTGGATTGAGAGGTGGTAAGTACAAAATTATTGCTTCTTAGAGTGCCTTTCTTGGTTTCAATAACGCTTAATTTAGGCGTTGACATCCAGTCTGAGACATCGATATTTCTCATGTATGCGGATACACGGCCAT
>JBEQLM010000343.1:0-1930 GCA_040325975.1 Gammaproteobacteria bacterium
GCGTCAAGGACGCTAACTGGCTATTATGCTGGTGGTATTGTGTTTAATTGGCCATTCTCTGAAAAAATATTCTCGTTACGAGAATAAACCTTAATGCCCGCCGGGTTAATACTAAAAAGCAGTGTGGAACGTCAACTACCGATATAGTTGCAGGTTACCACGCCAGTCAACCGCGGCTTGTCATTACAAGGACATATCGACAGCTGATGCAACAACAAAGCAGGCCTATCCGGTTAGCACAGGTTCATTTGTTCGCTGGGGCTTCGGATTTGCCTGCGGGCCTTCATATGCCCTAAAGATGGCAGCCGCAGGCAGACTAACAAGAGTAACTGCGCTGAAACTTCAATTCCAAAGTGCCAACCTGTGCTAACCGGATAGGCTTGCAACAAAGGTACCATATTCTGATCCCTGTAGAACTGTATTATTCATCTCCATCCGTTTCTTGACATTACGCACTAAACACAGTGCTACCAGCATATTGTGCTAATGTTTCTTTTAGGTTAGTATACTTTTGAGTATTTTGTTTCACAATAACGATGTGACTGATACCATAAAAATATCTTACACGATTCCATCGTATCAGGAGGACATTGGCTGGCAGGTTGTCTTCATCAAGGAAAGCATTCGTGTGGTATATTTTCGTATTTTTATGCTTTAATTTTATTTATGGGGCTATGCACTTGATTCAACCACCTACTACATGTAGTGTTTTGGCATGAAATAGAGGCAAAGATAGTTCCAGGTGAAACATGGTTCAACCACATGAAATATTAGCGCAAATAAGCATCGAACCTGCAGTCATCGCAAAAATCAACTGCGGGTTCATACAAAACAGTCACTTAAGACAGCCACAACATATTGCGGTCGGTTGAGTCAAGTGCATAGCCCCGTTTTATTTTTTATTTATATTGATAAAAGGAGAACTTTAGATGAGACGGTTACCTGTGTATTTACTCTTAGATAACTCAGGATCGATGATGGGTGAAGCAATAGAAGCAGTTAAAAATGGTGTGCAGGTCTTAGCTTCAACATTACGTCAAGATCCATATGCCCTGGAAACTGCGTTTATTAGCGTAATCACGTTCAATACCGAGGCAAAACAGGTGGTCCCTCTTACAGACCTAATAAGCTTCCAACCACCCGATATTGTAGCACAAGGTACAACATCTTTAGGAGCTGCCTTAAAACTGGTAAGTAAAAAAATCAATGAAGAAGTTATTACCACAACTCCTGGGCGGCGTGGAGATTGGAAACCCTTAATTTTTCTCATGACTGATGGAGCTCCTACGGATGATTGGCAGTCTGGCCTGGATGATTTAAAAAAAATTAAATTAGGTATGATTGTGGCGTGCGCCGCTGGTCCAAATGGAGATACTAATGTATTAAAAAGTATTTCCGAAACTGTTGTTCAACTTGACACTGCGGACTCAGGAACAATTAAAAAGTTTTTCCAATGGATTTCAGCCAGTATAAGTACGACCAGCCAAAAAATTGACCTAAATAAAAAAGACCCATCAGCCATGGAGACCCTGCCTCCACCACCACCAGAAGTGAATTTCGTCACATAACCAATTGAGCTTTTAAAGAAATATAATTGAGAGCGTAACAACATCTCCTCATGCAAAATGGTGTTACCGAAGATGAACTATAGTTTGTCGCATATGAATGCGATACTTAACTAAGGTTGCTATCAGCTGTTATCCTATCCTCATTTTTATTAAATTATTAAAATGAGGATAGACTATGATTTCATGTCATGGCAAGCCATTAACGCAGGAAGTAAAGAAACTCACAGTGTCGGTGAAACAATATTTCGATCAAATCAAGATAAGACCTGCAGAGCCTAGAAACATGCTGGGAAGTAGTAAAGAATCATATGGCGAGACATTGTAATTTCACTATGAAGAATTTGATTCAAGAACTCGACAAC
>JBEQLM010000344.1:0-1923 GCA_040325975.1 Gammaproteobacteria bacterium
GATCCTTTGATTGTTGAAGTTGCGCTTAAGAATAAAGGTGTTAATAGTTTATGGGTCGCCAAGAAAGAGCTCTATAATTCATTTTTCTTTGGTCTATTTACTCGTAATGCGGGCACAGTATTTCTGGATAGAGACGCCAGTCATATGAGTTCCTTTTTCAAAGAGGCCAAAACAAATATTGCTAACGGTTATTCGATTAGCGTTTTTCCAGAAGGCACTCGTAATAAAAGCGATGCTCCACTGGCTGAATTTAAAGAGGGCTCTCAAATTATCGCAATGAAAAATAGATTGCCGATATTGCCAGTGTTTATCAAAACCAATGCGAATGCTATTTTAATGGAATCATTAAAAAACAATACTAAAGATCTAAAAGTGACAATTGAGATTGGCGACTTGATTGATTATAAAGATCGCTCGGCAACACTTGAGCAGTTGTATAAATCACGATTTAATCTCTAGCAAAAAAACGGGTTTTATTTTTGCCATATATTGGCTTCTGTGCATTTAACGAACAAGATCATCGCTAAATAAATCATCTTCGAATAAGTCGCTCTCATTTTCTTCGGGTGGGTTACCATCGTAAACTTTGTTTATTCTACGTTGTACCCATGCATCACGTATGAAGGCGTAAGGGTCGGGTGCTGTTTCATCTACAATGTCTTTTGCTTTTAACAGGTCTGCACGTTTGTCGATGTACTTCAGCGCTAGCAGGCTGTAGGCCTCGCGGGCAGCCATGTCGTCAAAAATAAGATCGAGTTCTGACAAATCAACAGCAAGTCCAATGCCGTCACGAATGTTGCTTGGACCAAAGAAGGGTAGAACTAAATAAGGCCCGCTACCTACGCCCCAGTAGCCAAGAGTTTGGCCAAAATCCTCATCATGTTTAGGTATGCCGAAATCGGTGGCAACATCCATGAGGCCGAATAAACCAAAGGTGCTGTTGAAAACTATACGCGCGGAAGTGGCAATCGCCTGATCAAATTTTAATTGCAACAAGTCATTGATCAAAACCAGTACATCACCCAGATTGCTAAAGAAGTTTGTGATGCCAGTGTCGACAGCATCGGGTGTGATTGCCTGATAACCTTCAGCGATGGGTTTCATGGCATATTCGTCCAGTGTCTCGTTGAAAGAATACATTGAGCGGTTAAAACTTTCGAGAGGATCATCGGGATTTGCAGGGCCATCGAGTGTGGTGCAGCCTATGTTAAAGCCGAGTAGTAAAATAATAAGTAAAGGTTTTAAAATAGTAAGTAAAGGTTTGATTAGTGTGATCAAGATGTCTTCTCTAGTTTAATTTTTTATTTTTCTAGCATAGAGTAGGCGAGGCGTGCGACATTTTTTGAGCCGCCACCGGTGCCTAACAACTCGCGCAATTTTAATAATTCACCGCGCATGTTCAGGTTATAGTTTTTATCTTCAAGAATATGCAGTGTTTCTTCCGCCAGCTTTTCGGGCTGTGCCTCGTGCTGAATAAATTCTTTGACGATTTCTTTACCCGGCACAATGTTTACCAAACCAATGTGACTAATGCTGACCAAACGACTGAGAATGAAATAGGAAAGTGCCGCCAGTTTATGGGTGATCACCATTGGTGCACCCATCAAACCAATTTCTAGTGTGGCTGTTCCTGATGCAACAATAATGCTGTCGCAGGCCTGAATTACATCGTGAGTATTATTTTCGATTAGATGAACTTTTAATGCTGAGAGATCTTTACCATATTCGGCCAGGTCTTCACGTTGAACGGTGCTGGCCAGGGGCAAGACAAACTGTAATTCTGGATGTGTCTTTCTAAGCAGCTTTGCCGTTGCCAGCATGATGGGCAGCAAACGCTCAATCTCACCCATGCGACTTCCTGGGAATAAACCCACCGTGGTTTTTTCATCCAGTGATAAAGCGGCACGTGCCTGCTGGGCATTT
>JBEQLM010000345.1:0-1918 GCA_040325975.1 Gammaproteobacteria bacterium
GTACAGGCTACTGATGACAGAGCTGTCACGTCGGTAATAGCAAAGTATTACCTGGATAGCGAATCAACACCTTCAATAACAAAAACCCTGGTAAATTCTACAGACTTTGCAGCAGCAGAAAATGTACAGGCAATATTCACACTGGATCTCGCGCGCTTGCCTTTATCAGGTGATCACACAATTAGAATGGATGTTGCTGCAGTTGATGATAGAGGACAACGCTCAGATTTGAATACACCGATATATTCTACTTCTATTGCTGTCAAAGCGGATATTAATGCGCCAGTAGTGGCTATAACAAGCCCCATACAAGGTGGTAATTTATATCACGGTGAAGAAGTTGTTTTTAGCTGGAAAGCATTTGATGAATCTGGAGTTAAAAGCGTGCTTATCCAGTCAACGGAGGTATATCGCAGTAATGATAGTTCTCAAGCAGAATTAAATGTCAGTGGCAATGTGACTCTGACGGTACCATCATCTGGTGATGAATTTATAGTTACTGTAATAGCAGAAGATTATTTTACTAATATTACAAATCCAACAGTGTGGAAATACAATCTTTTATCTGACACGAAACCAGAGATTGATATAAGAAATCCTGCGCCTGGCTCACGTTTTGTAGAAGGGGAAATGGTAACGGTAAATGCGCTGGTGAGCGATAATCGTCCTTCAGATACGCAAGGCTTGGGACTCGTGCATGTCAGTATTTTTTCTGAATTGGATGGCGTGATTCTGTTTGAAAAGTCCTTTGATGCTTCAGAAATAATAAAGAATACACAAAACGAAAGTTATTACAGTGCATCGTTACGTGTACCTAATCACCCTGAAAATGGAGCTGTCCTAAAAGTAGGTGTTCGGGCAACTGATGGAACTGGGCTAACAACAGAAAAATTACTAGATATTGAAATTCTGGAAGATTTGCAGAAGCCATTAATACAAATGACAGCACCAGATATTGACATTGAGATTATGCCTGGAGATAGCCTGAGTGAAATTATAGGCACTGGTACAGATAATGAATATATCAATACGATAACGCCAGTTCTTGTCGATGATCAGGGTTTTGAGACAATGCTTGACTGGGAAGTTTTTGTAAGAAATGACAAACAACAAGATGTGACAGTTCCTAATCCATTAAGTTTTGGTGAATTAATCGTAGCGCAAATATTTAAAACAGACTTCAACGGCTCTTTCAGGATACCAGAATCATTTTCGGCTAATTCGGGTAAAACATATAAACTACTTTTACGTGCCGCTGATAATGGTATAAATACAGAAGACAGCAATTCTATCAATTTGACAATTCTGGCTGATAAAGAAGCGCCAGTAATTAATTTAATTTCACCAGCTAATCAAGTATACGATAGACAGCCTTTATCAGTTCATTTTGGTGTTGAAGATAATATTTTACTCGACACTGTTAAGGTGATGATAGTTGGTGAACCTGCAGATCAGCCTAGATTAAATCTGATAAATCTTAATAACAAGGAATTCCAGACCAGTCAACTTGAAGGCGTTGATTTGCAGGGATTAGCTATAGATTTAAACACTTATATACCTATTGTTGGACAGGGTAAATATTTTACAGTCATAATAAATGCAACTGATACTTCTGGTAATACAGCTGAGATAAAACAACTGGTGAATGTTTTACCTGATCTTTCGCCTACTGTCTCGATTGTTGAATGGAATCCAGAAGACAATAAAATGGATGCCGGCGCACTTGCTTATCAGCAAGTGAATATTGAGGATGACTATGTAAGTCATGATGACCCCGTTGAATATTTTGTTGCATACTCATCGTTGAAAGCGACGGGCGGTGTTGGTAGTCGAGATCCTACAGGTACTATTGAACAGAAGGTTGATGCTCAATCTAATCCAACAGGAATATTTGACCCTGTAATGAGCTGGCCATATC
>JBEQLM010000346.1:0-1913 GCA_040325975.1 Gammaproteobacteria bacterium
ACCTATTGTTGCTGCAGCAATAATAACTATCACCGAACTATCGTACAGAAAAGCCAGATAAGTAATTGCCGCCAGGCTTAATAAAGATTCACCACCAGCAAGACCATCCAGTCCATCAGAATGATTGATGGCGTTCATCATTCCAACCATTGCTATAACTGTGAATGGGCGACCAATCCACTCAGGTAGAAGATTCAGCCCCATAAATGGAAAATGAGAAACATACAAATCACCGTAGTAAACGACAACACCTGCAGCAATGAACTGACCAACAAATTTCACATAATGATCGAGTTCTTTGACATCATCCCAAATACCAAACGAGAACAGTACGAACGAACCAGTCAGAAAAGATAAAATCAAATTATCAAATGGCAACCATATTAATAACGGCACGAGTGCGCCAATTACGATACCCACACCACCAACTCGGGGTATTGGAAACGAGTGAACTTTTCTTGGATCAGGCTGATCAATCATGCCCATTACAGAGGCATATTTCATCATAAGAGGTATGATAGCCATGCATATGGCCATAGCCATGAATGCGATAATTAAATAAATCCCCAAATTGCTTTCAGACATAGTCACCTACAAAAATACAAATTAACAACACAAGAATAGTGTATTTAATTAATTAGGTATGTATTCAGGCATAAATGGTTGAACCTTATTGGCAAAATTCATCAGTCTTTCATCGGCTTTTGCAATATCTTCACCCGGTGAAACAAGCGTAGTAAAGCGAACTAGCGCACCATCAGTCCTATTTTTACTTATTGAATCTAATAGCATGTACCATTTCACTAAATATTCACTCGCAATAGTTCGGCCACGTTGTTGAAACCAGTAATAGACGACCTGTTTGTGTTCACCCTGGCCAATAACAAATCGATTCACCCTGGGAGACAATGCTGTATTATTCAAGGGTATTTCAGTATTACTTAGAATTCTCCAGCCTCCACCTGGTAAACAAGTTTTTGGCGAATGCGCAGCGCCTCCAGCTTCCTGTTGTTCATAAAATGCCACGTAAAAATTAACGACATCATTATTATTTGTATAATCAGCCATAATATAATCATCAAGATGCAATAAATCCAACTGTGCTTTTTCAATCACACCTCTTTTACCCTGCCAGCCATCTATTTGCATTGGAAATGATGCGAACGATTTTCTTTCTAAATCAACGGCAGTTCGTTGACCAATGATTAAAGTAATGAATGAAGAAGCGATTAATACAACTAATGCAGCAAGTAATGTTTTGCTAAAAACTCGATAATTGACGTTAGCATTCGCTGGTGTTTCTGATGGATAATAAATACCAAAAGCTTCGCTGAATGGACGCTTATCTTTACTCAGAATTAGTATCATCCACATTTCTAACAGCAAAACACCCATGCTAAACATAAACACAACCCATCCTTCAAAGTCATGTAAAAAGCCCTCTGCCTGCTCAATGCCTCCATACTCTACCAGCACGCCAATCACGCCTATTCTGAAACTATTCATCAATATGGTAATGGGTATACTGGAAATAACAATTAAGGCTCGTTTCCATATTGCAACAGAGAAAAAATAAGCGGCAATAAAAGACAGGCTAATCAAAGGAAATAAATATCGAAGACCACTACATGCTTCAACAACCTGAAGTTTAAATTGACCTAAATCGATTACGTTGCCTTCAAGAAAAACTGGCAACGTGATCAGAATCGCGGCAGAATGAAAGTCAAAACGAGCGACATGGACCGCATCAGGATAGACGTCAAAGAACTGTTTATGGAAGTGTTCACTGCGGAACTGGAGAAGGCGGGTTATAGCCTTGCAAACGAACGGGCCGAAGATGTATTGATAGTGAAACCCGCCATCATTGATCTTAATCCGAATGCACCGGATATCCGCAGTGCCGGCAGAACTTC
>JBEQLM010000347.1:0-1911 GCA_040325975.1 Gammaproteobacteria bacterium
CATTGATCAATCTTTCGACATCGGGGCGCAAGGGTATAGCGCCAGTAGACAGCAGTTCGGTGTAGTGACGAGTTTTGGCCGCGTGTAATTCAGGCACCATGTCATCAAAATTTTCAGGTAAATTATCGCCGCCGAGAAGGTCGGAGACGCAATAGCGCATGCGCTCTTTACCACCGGTGACAGCCAGTAATTTGCCATAGAGTTCGACATCCCAATGCCAGTCGATACCGTATTCATCGAAGGCAGAATTGAAGGCGACGCGATGGCCATCGCGCTCCGTATCGGCCAGTGTGCCATCGACGTCGAAGATAAGTGCTTTAAGTGTAGTGTTTTTCATAGAGTCGGATTCTACATGATTTAGTTGTTTTTAATCATTAGAGACAAGAAGGAATTGGTGTAAAGTTACGCCCCATCTTGATGAGAAACCTGGCTCAAATATGACCGCACCGGCTAAACAATCAATCGAACTAAAAGCAAACCAGCACTATTCCTGGGCTTATATCAGGTCAGTGGCGAGAGAGCATAAGCGAACTCTGGTGATGGCGCATATGATTGCGATTTTGTCGGCTTTATTGAGCGTGCCGGTGCCTATCTTGATGCCAATGTTGGTTGATGAGGTTTTGTTAGATAAACCGGCGGAGATTGTGGGGCTTGTGTCACGCGTATTTCCCGAGGCATGGCATGGGCCTGTTCTGGTTATTGTTGTTGTCATGCTGGCTTCTATGGTTCTACGTTTACTTTCCCTGTTGCTGGCTGTTTGGCAAACGCGAAAATTCACTTTTATAGCAAAAGATATCAGTTACCGAATCCGCGCGGGTTTATTGAAACGATTGCAAAAAATATCCATGTCGGAATATGAAACCATGGGCACGGGTGCTGTGACTTCGCATTTTGTTACCGATATAAATGCGATTGATGATTTTATTGGCATGGCTCTGAGTAAGTTTTTGGTCGCCTTATTAACTGTGGTGGGTATTTCCATAGTACTGTTATGGATGCACTGGCAATTAGCTTTGTTTATTATTTTTATGAATCCTGTGGTGATTTATTTCACCATGGCGATGGGTAAAAAAGTTAAAAAATTAAAACGTCAGGAAAATACTGCGTTTGAAGTTTTTCAGCAGTCCTTGAGTGAAACCCTGGATGCGATTCAACAAATTCGTGCCAGTAATCGCGAGCAACATTATTTACAACGTGTCACCGAAAGTGCGCAACAGTTAAAAAACCACATGGTGGAATTTGGCTGGAAGAGTGATGTTGCAGGTCGGTTATCGTTTTTCATTTTTTTAATGGGCTTTGAAGTTTTTCGTGCGGTCAGCATGATCCTTGTTTTATTCACCGATTTAAGTATTGGTCAAATGTTCGCTGTCTATGCCTACCTCTGGTTCATGATGGCACCAGTGCAGGAAATACTGGGCATGCAATACAGTTTATTCAGTGCCAATGCTGCACTGGATCGAATTAATCGTTTAATGGATCTTGAGAGTGAACCAGATTATGAACATACGGCTAACCCATTCAAGGATAAACATACGGTTGGTTTGCGTGTTGAAAATATTTGTTTCTCTTATGGTGAAGAATTTGATGTATTGGATAATGTCAGTCTGGATATTGCAGCGGGTGAGAAGGTTGCTCTGGTGGGTGCCAGTGGTGGTGGTAAATCAACGCTGGTGCAGATTATTTTAGGGCTCTATCCTGCCGATTCCGGTAATCTTTATTTTGACGGTGTCAATCTACGGGAAATTGGTCTGGACGTGGTTCGTGAAAATGTGGCGACAGTGCTACAGAATCCTGCGATGTTCAATGACACGGTACGCGAAAACCTGTGTTTGGGACGTAATCATAATGATGAGGCAATCTGGCAGGCGCTGGAAATAGCGCAGTTACGTACAGTGGTTGAAAAAATACCGT
>JBEQLM010000348.1:0-1900 GCA_040325975.1 Gammaproteobacteria bacterium
CGCTGGATTATTTACCCGGCGAACATGAGGGCGGTAATCTGGTGTTGCCATTCAGCAAAGAAAAAATAACCCTGGATGCCGTTTTTGCCACCGGTGAAGACAAACAGGGTAAGCCGATTCATATTCATTATGATCAAATCCATTGTGCCGAGGATTCACCATGAGTCGTTCGATTTTAATCAGCGTGCAAAGCTTTGTTTTGATGCTGGGCTTGCTGATGGTTTTAATACCAGGCAATGCGGCGGCCAAAGAAATCAAACTACCTTTCGGTATTCGTGAATACAATATTGGTCTGGCACCCAATTTCAAACTGGAAGATATCGACGGTGAAATGTTTGATCTTAAAAGCACCCGTGGCCGTTGGGTTTTCCTGCATTTCTGGGCTAGCTGGTGTGGCCCCTGTCGTGAAGAGATGCCGACCATCCAGACTTTGTCAGAAACCATCGATGAAGATAAATTACATTTTGTTTTGGTGAATGCGGCAGAAGATGAAGATACGATCTTTAAGTTTCTGGGGATTGTCGCACCCAATCTGACCAGTATGATGGATGCAGATGGTCAGATTACCGAGATCTGGAAACCACGGGGTTTGCCGACGACCTTTCTGATTGACCCTGATGGCAGAGTTCGTTATCAGGCCGTTGGTGGTCGGGAGTGGGGGCAGCCGGTTTATACCCTGTTTGTGCAGTCATTGATCAGCCCATAGGGGTTTCAGGGTCAATAATTTATTTAGATTCAGTCTAACCTTTGAGGTTATTTTGGTTTATAATAGCCGCCTGATTAAATTTAACTCAATAAATATAGGAGCCGAACATGGCTGTATTAGTAGGACGTGAAGCACCAGATTTTACCGCATCGGCTGTTTTAGGTAACGGCGAAATCGTTGATGGTTTTAACCTTAAAGACACAATAAAAGGAAAATACGCAGTTGTTTTCTTTTACCCACTGGATTTTACTTTTGTATGTCCTTCAGAGTTGATCGCATTTGATCATCGTCTGGCAGAATTCAGCAAACGTGGTGTTGAAGTGATAGGTGTATCCATTGATTCACAATTTTCCCACAATGCATGGCGCAATACGGCCATCAATGATGGTGGTATCGGCCCGGTTAAGTACGCATTAGTTGCCGATGTGAAACATGAAATATGTCAAGCTTATGACGTTGAGCATCCTGAGGATGGCGTAGCTTTCCGTGGTTCATTCCTGATTGATAAAGAAGGTATGGTTCGTCATCAGGTAGTCAATGATTTGCCTCTTGGTCGTAACGTTGACGAAATGCTGCGTATGATTGATGCACTGCAATTCCACGAAGAGCACGGTGAAGTTTGTCCTGCTGGCTGGACTCAGGGTGACAAGGGTATGAAAGATACACCAGCTGGTGTTGCTGAGTATCTGTCAACAGAAGCTGATAAATTGTAATTTCAGTTTTTTCTGATGGAAAAAAAGCCCGTGATTACACGGGCTTTTTTTTGGCATGAGTTTTTAGATATAACTTGAATTGCTTATCTGATAGTATTAAGGTATATATTAATAATTAATGTATAGGTTAATAAATGTCTGAAAGTAGATTCTTTTCAAGGCTGGAATGTTGGGTGAGTGCTAATCGAGCAGCGTGGCATGAGATTGTTCAACAGAAATCCTGGTTACGTGGTTCACGGCAGGCGCAGAGCCTGAAGGGTATCGATATGGCCAGGCGCATGGGAGTGAGTCCGGCAAGAATCTCAATGATGGAGTCAGATGAAGAGCGCGGTGCGGTGACGCTGAAAATGATGCAAAAAGCCGCGCAGTCACTGGATTGTGAGTTTGTTTATGCGCTCATTCCTAAAAAGGCTTTAAAAAATGATGAAGAGCAATCGGTAGGGAAGCCAAGGATGCGCGTTCATCAGGGGTAATATTTACC
>JBEQLM010000349.1:0-1898 GCA_040325975.1 Gammaproteobacteria bacterium
GGGATAGGGAAAGTTGAGCCTGCCTTTGGCCGATTGCGCATTGGTCGATGCAGCGACGATGTTGCCACCTGCGGCCGGGTCGCCATCATAAAGGAAAAGGTCGTAGTCAACGGTTGTTGATGGGTAGGCATCCCAGTTCAGCACTAAGGTATACGTTTTGCCGCTGGAAACGGAAATTGTGTTGTAGTTCTGACCGGTTGTGAATTCGTGAGACAGATTGCCATCGGAATCTGCAAAGCTGTTGAGGTAGTGTTGCTGGCGTGCATTGCCAGCAGAATTTGCCCATATAATGCCATTTGATGCCGCGGTGTTGGTGATGTCACACAAAGAGCCAGTGCCATCGTAAAAAGCGGCACCATACCAGCCAACAGAATGATTAATAACCTGAACCCCACTGGCGATCATGTCATTGACTGCAGCTTGAAGTTCGAGGGTCGTTGATATCTTTGCCAGAAAAAGCTCAGCTCCAGGTGCCATGTCATGCACGATTTCAGCGACATTGGTACCATGATTAATACCACCTGTACCTGTCCCTGTGTAATCAATAATGTTAAGTCCGGCGCCTGTGGGCGGTAATTCATTGGCTGCCTGAGACGTGGAAAGGGCGGAGAAACCCAGGTCGATAATACCTATTTTTACACCTGTACCATCGAAGGCAAGGTTGTGCATGTCGCCGGCTCCGGTCAGATTGACACCCTGACTGGTGACTGTATTTATGCTGTGTGGATAGGGCAGTCTGGCAGATATGCCCTGAGGCATTTTGTCTAGAAATGCCTTTACCTTAGAGGCAGGCATACGAACCTGATAGAGGTTTCTTATTTGTCGTTTTATTTTTACCCCTGATGAGACTATCGCTCTGGCAAGTCCTTGCTGATGACTGATCTCAGAGAGAATGAGTGTGATCATCTCAGCACTGCGTTCAGGATGTGTTAGTAGATCTGTCTGTAATTGGTGGATTCTTGATGAGCGTACAGCGCCTTGCTGAGAGGAGGCGGCCAGAGCAAGCTGGCTTATTAATAGTAACGCGACTAATAGAACAATAGGACTCGCTTTAGACGGGTAGCTATGACTGCGGAATGATTGAATAAAATAATCCATATTATATATATGCAATTAGCTTGCCACTACTAAGATATGAGTAAAGACGGGCGTTTCACAGGTACGGTCCGCACACAGAGACAAGTAATTATGATTATGTGTAAAGTATCTCGACGTAACAGAAGTTTTTAGTTGGTAGTCATCAGTTTGCAGTTAAAATCTTTTAGTGCCAACTGCCAACTAGTAGTGTTAATTACTAGCATGGTTTCTGAGCTGTTTTGTTTTTAGTATGTCTGAGCGAGTTCATTTATTTTCATGTAAAATGAGCGACTTATTATAATGCTGTTCAGGCCTGTTTTTATATAATCTATTTTGTTCGATATATCTTTTATCTATTCGATTAACAAATGATTTCAACTTCCACTCTCTACACCATTGCGGTATGGCTAGTACCGGTGTTATTTGCCATCACTCTGCACGAAGCGGCGCATGGCTGGATGGCAAACAAGCTCGGTGATCCGACGGCTAAGGCTTTGGGGCGCATTAGTTTGAACCCAATTAAGCACATCGACCCGATAGGTACGGTAGTAGTGCCATTGGCTTTATTGATGCTGAGCGGTTTTGTTATCGGCTGGGCAAAACCGGTGCCGGTGGATATGCGTTATTTTAAACAACCACTTCTGGATATGGCGGTGGTGGCTCTCGCGGGTCCGGCATCGAATTTCATCATGGCTTGCGGTTGGGCTCTGATAGGCGCTATCGGGCAAGCCATGTTTACCCCCGGTAATGAGCTGGCGCTTTATATCGTTAAAGTCGGTAATGCGGGCATCACCATCAACCTGATTCTGATGGTGCTCAAC
>JBEQLM010000034.1:0-11131 GCA_040325975.1 Gammaproteobacteria bacterium
AAAAACTTTTAAGAAATAAGCAAAAGCGCAATGGATTATCAGTTATCAGAACTGGCTAAGCTAACTGGCACAAAGCATGAGGGTGACGATTGCCTGATTGAAAGTATTGCCGAAATAAGCTCTGCGACTTCTGGTGATCTGGCCTTTATTTCAAACCCTAAATACGTTGAATATTTGTCAGTAACAAAGGCTTCGGCACTTATTATAAAGCCGGAGTTTCTTGATGCCTGCTCTGTGCCTGCACTGGTTACGGATAATCCGAGATTAGTGTATGCAAAGGTGGCGAATCTTTTGTATCCGCCAAGAAAGCCTGAGTCAGGTATAAGTGCGAATGCTATTGTTTCTGAATCAGCCAATATAGATAAAACAGCCTCAATTGCTGCTGGTGTTGTTATATCTGCTGGTGCAACTATCGGTGCCGGCACACAGATTGGTGCTGGTAGTGTCATTGAAGATGACGTGGTCATTGGTTCAAATACACGCATTAGCGCCAATGTAACCATAGGCTATGGCTGTAAAGTTGGTGATGATTGTATTATTCATTCTGGCGTGGTTCTTGGTGCGGATGGATTTGGTTTTGTTAAGGATGGTGATAGCTATCTAAAAATACCCCAGGTTGGTAGTGTCCACATTGGTAATGATGTAGAAATTGGTGCTAACACGACCATTGACCGCGGTGCATTGGAAAATACGGTTATCGGTAACGGCGTTAAGCTGGATAATCAAATCCAGATTGCACATGGAGTAAGCATCGGTGATAACACCGTGATCTCAGCAGCCACTGCAATTGCGGGAAGTACGCATATTGGAAGTGGTTGCCTGATTGGTGGTCTGGTGGGTATTGTTGAGCACTTGAATATCACAGATAATGTTACGATTACGGGTCGTACCATGGTGACTCGCTCGATTACGCAGCCTGGTTCATATTCATCCAGCACGCCGATGGATACGACTGAAAACTGGCGTAAAAATAGTGCGCGCTTCCGGCGTCTTGATGAGCTAAGCAAGCGTGTAGCTCGTCTGGAAAAAACAAACAAATCATCTGATTAAAGCTCAGTTGATTAATTTTTATTAGATTGGAGATAGATTGTGAGTGAAATGTATATAGAAGAAATTCGGCGTTTCCTTCCGCACCGTTACCCTTTTTTATTGATTGACCGTGTGCTTGATTGTGTTCCGGGTGAGAGCCTGACTGCAATAAAAAATGTATCTGTAAATGAGCCGTTTTTTACCGGCCATTTTCCGGAAACACCAATTATGCCGGGCGTCTTGATTATTGAAGCTCTGGCACAGGCAACTGGCTTGCTTGGTTTTAAAACCATGAGTGAAGAGCCGAGCAATGATTTGCTTTACATGCTGGTCGGTGTTGATAACGTGCGCTTCAAACGTCAGGTTGTTCCTGGTGATCAACTCATGCTTAAAGCCACAGTGAAACGTCAGTCAAAAGTTATCTGGAAGTTCTATGTAGAAGCGAGTGTTGACGGCAATATCGTCACTACAGCTGATCTGCTTTGTGCGGCCAAAGAAAAGGAATAAGTTCGATTGATACACTCTCACGCTATTGTTGATCCTTCAGCGCTAATCGCAGATGATGTTTCAATCGGACCGTTCAGTGTGATCGGTGCTGATGTGGAAATTGGTTCGGGTACGGTGATTGAATCCCATGTGGTTATCAAAGGCCCAACCAAAATCGGAAAGGATAATCACATTTTTCAATTTGCCTCGATAGGCGAACAACCACAAGATTTAAAATATGCAGGTGAGCCAACGCGCCTTGAGATTGGTGATCGTAATACCATCCGTGAGTATGCGAATCTTAATCGTGGCACGATTGATGATGAAGGTGTGACATCCATAGGTAACGATAATTTATTGATGGTTTCCTGTCACGTTGCACATGATTGTCGATTAGGCAACAACATCATTCTGGCCAATGCAGTGGCGCTGGCTGGACATGTTCATATTGATGATCATGCCATTCTGGGTGGCTATTCAACGGTGCATCAATTTACCCGAATCGGCGCGCATAGTTTCTCAGGTTTTGCCTCCGCAATAGATCGCGATGTTTTACCTTTTTTCACTATTGCTGGAAATCGTGCACGTGCTTTTGGTATTAATAAAGAAGGTTTGAAACGACGCGGTTTTAGTAAAGAATCGATTCGTGCTTTACAGGAAACATTCAAGATTTTGGTGAAGTCTAAATGTTCACACAAGGAAGCTGTTGAGAAGGCCAATGAGTTGGCTAAAAAACATGAAGATGTTCAGTACTTGATGGATTTTCTAGCTGCCAGTGAACGTGGCTGGGTTCGTTAGGTCTTATCTAAAAATCTTCCAACTTGCATACATCAAAGGCGGGCTCTTCATAAGGGTGCGTCTTTTTTAATGCTTCAATAGCTGCTTCGATGTACTGATCATCGCAAACCATTTCAACTTTATATTCAGTCACCGTTTCGATTTTGCCTTTTTGTCCGATATAAGGATTGCTGTTATCGAGTGGGCGAAATTGACCATTACCCAGGGTTTGCCAGCAACAGGAGTCATAATCACCTATTTTCCCGGCACCGGCCTCAAAAAGCGCCTTTTTTACTAAATCCGTAGCATTTTCAGGGACATAAAAACAGAGTTTGTACATATCATAGCCGAGAATAATTAGTCAGAATGAATTAGAATTTAACGTTTTTCAAATATAACACGAGTGTACAAAAAATGAGCGGTATTCAATTATCATCCGATCTGGTCTCCAGCCTAAAAGCCATTGTAGTAGAACATGATGCTGAGGCTGATAATGATATGCTTTTTATGCAATATCTTGCAGCCGTCACCGGCTTTGTTATGGCACACCAGACACAACCTGGACTGGATAAGCAGGAATTTATTTCTGATCTGGCTGAATTTATGGGTCAGGTAGTAAAACAGGTTGAAGCGGATAATAAACCACAGGCACCACAGGAAGGTTCATTCGGAATCTGGAAACCCGAATAATATGCAGCAGGATTTCTGGCTAGAGCGTTGGCAGAAAGGTGAGACGGGATTTCATCAGGAACAATTGAACCCCTATCTTGCTCATTTTTATGGTGACAAGGGTGCACCATTGGAAAAGCGTCAGGCGCTCAGGGTGTTTGTACCCCTATGTGGCAAATCAGTGGATATGCTCTGGCTGGCGCAAAATGGTTATGAAGTATTGGGCATTGAGTGCAGCGAAATTGCCGTTAAAGACTTTTTTGAAACTCAAAATCTTCAATATAAGATTGTCGAAGATAAGATTTTTACACGATACATTTCTGATGCAAAAGAGGGTCAGAGCCGTATTGAGATTTTACAGGGCGACTTTTTTGATCTGGCTTCAGGTGATCTCGACGATATCAGTGATATTTATGACCGCGCCTCAATGATTGCCTTGCCCGAAGCAATGCGTCTTGATTATTTTAAAAAGATGCTGGGGTTGCAAAATGAAGGTATGCGGACCTTGCTGATTACACTGACTTATCCTCAAGAAGAAATGAATGGGCCGCCATTCTCGGTTACAGAAAACGAACTCAACGATTTATACGCAGAAAAATTCAAGATAGATAAATTATTGGGCAAAGATATTCTTGTTGATGAACCAGGGTTTCAGCAGCGCGGTCTTAGTGCCTTATACGAAACCGCTTACAAGCTGACACGCAAGTAATTAAACAATTAAATAGAGAGCAGTATGCAAAAAAATCAGAAATCAGGAATTGATTCAATGAAAAGTCATGACGCATTTGAAAGTCTGGGTCAACGACGGATCGATTCGTTGAATATCACAGTCGAAGAATACCGCCACAAAAAAACTGGCGCACTTCACTATCACCTGGCTTCTGAAAACACAGAAAATGTTTTTCTGATTGGTTTTAGAACTGTACCGATGGACTCAACTGGTGTCGCACACATTCTTGAGCATACCGCTTTGTGTGGCAGTAAAAACTATCCGGTACGCGACCCCTTCTTTATGATGATCCGTCGTTCATTGAATACGTTTATGAATGCGTTTACCAGTAGTGACTGGACGGCTTATCCCTTTGCCAGCAAAAACAAAAAAGATTTTAATAATTTGTTAGATGTCTATCTTGACGCGGTATTTTTTACCCGGCTTGATGAGCTGGATTTTTTGCAGGAAGGTCATCGTGTTGAATTTGCGAATCCAGATAATGCGGAATCTGATCTTGAGTTTAAAGGTGTTGTCTTTAATGAAATGAAAGGTGCCATGAGTTCGCCAGTTAGCGTGCTTTGGCAAACACTGAGTAAGTATCTTTACCCTAGCACTACCTATCACTTTAACAGTGGTGGTGAACCTGCGGATATTCCTGATCTGAGTTATCAGCAACTAAAAGATTTTCACAAAACGCATTATCATCCCAGTAATGCCATATTCATGACCTTTGGTGATATTGCAGCGGCTGATCATCAGAAAATTTTTGAAGAGCATGCGCTTGCTGAGTTCGATAAACTCGATGTGCATATTGCCGTTGATCCTGAGAAAAGATATCTGGCACCCATTTCAGTGGAAGAGGCTTATGCTTTTGATGTCACTGGCGATGAAAATACGGATGAAAAAACCCATCATGTATTGTCCTGGCTGCTCGGTCCCTGCACTTCGCTGGATGAAATGATGAAAGCGAATTTGTTGTCACAGGTATTACTGGATAACAGTTCATCGCCACTGCTTCTTGCACTGGAAAAATCCAAACTTGGTACCGCGCCATCACCATTGTGTGGGCTTGAAGATTCCAATTATGAAATGTGTTTTGTCTGTGGTCTTGAAGGCAGTGAAGTTGAACACGCGGTAGAGTTTGAAAAACTGGTGTTGGATGTGCTTGAAGATGTTGCACAAAATGGCATCGCCCACGACAGGCTCGAATCAGTGTTGCATCAACTCGAAATCAGTCAGCGTGAAATCGGTGGTGATGGTTACCCGTTTGGTCTGCAATTAATTCTGGATGGTTTGACAGCAGCGATTCATCGTAGCGATCCAACGGCATTGCTCGATCTTGATCCAGTAATCGAATCATTGCGCAAAGATATCGAAGACCCTGAATTCATCAAGCAGTTAGTTAAAAAATATTTGCTGGATAACCCGCACCGTTTGCGCTTAACCCTGCGTCCCGATACCGAACTCAGTCAACGCAAAGAAGCGGCTGAAAAAGAGCGTCTGGCAGCAATGAAGGCTGCGATGTCCGATGAAGACAAGCAACTGGTTATTATGCGTGCGGCCGATCTCGCAGAACGTCAACAGCAGGTCGATGATCCGGAGATTCTGCCCAAGGTTGGTCTTGAGGATGTGCCTGCGGAATTATCAATTCCTGAATCGCAGGATAGAAAAATTGCTGGCACTGATTCTTCGCTTTATGCACAGGGCACCAACGGTCTGGTTTATCATGAGCTGGCGATTGATATGCCTGAGCTGACAGACGCGCAACTTGATCTGATTCCTTATTACTCATCCTGTTTAACCGAGCTCGGTTGTGGTGATAATGATTATTTAAAAATGCAGGAACTGCAATCCAGCGTCAGTGGTGGCATTCAGGCCCATTCCAGTATTCTGGCTGAAATGAATGATGTGCAGTCTGCTCATGCTTATTTTATGTTTCTGGGTAAAGCGCTCGATAGAAACAACAGCAAGCTCGCTGAACTCATGCGCGACACCATGAATACGGTTCGTTTTGATGAGCACGATCGTATCAAAGATTTGATTTCTCAGAAGCGAGCCAGTCGTGAGCGCAGTGTCACCGGTAGTGGTCATACACTGGCCATGACAGCGGCAGCCAGCGGCATGAGTCCGGTAGCTGCACTGTCGCATCGTTTTAGTGGTCTGGAAGGTATTCGTTTTATCAAGCAACTCGATGATGCCAACAATGGTGAAAATGCCGAGCAGTCCATTGCAAAAATTGCTGAAGGTCTCGCTGAAATACACCAGCAGGTTATTGCTTCACCACGTCGTTATATGATGACGGCTGAATCTGACAAGCTGGATTCACTGGTCAACGAATTTGAGAAAGTGTGGACTCCCGAAACAGCCGATGCATCATTCACCGCCTTTTCTCTGGATGAAAAACATCAGCAGGTGAAACAAATGTGGGTCGCCAATACACAAGTGAATTTCTGTGCCAAAGCTTATCCTACCGTTCCTATGGATCACGAGGATTCAGCGGCTCTGGCAGTATTAGGCGGCTTCCTGCGCAATGGTTATCTGCATACATCCATACGTGAAAAAGGTGGCGCTTATGGTGGTGGTGCCAGTCATGATTCCAGTATCGCCGCATTTAAATTTTATTCTTATCGTGATCCACGTTTGTCAGAAACACTGGAAGACTTTGATAAATCCATCGACTGGATGCTGAACAATAATCACGAGTGGCGACAGCTTGAAGAAGCCATTTTAGGTGTAATTGGCACCATGGATAAACCCGGTTCACCATCAGGTGAAGCTCGTCATGCTTTCCATAACAACTTGCACGGCCGCACGCGTGAAAAACTGCAAGTCATAAGACAACGTGTGTTAGCCGTGACGCTGGATGATCTGAAGCGTGTTACCGAAACGTATCTGCAAGCTGATAAAGCCAGCACTGCGGTTATTACCAGCGCCGCCACGCACGAGCAGGTCGGTGATTTGGGTTTAGAGATTATTAATCTGTAAGCATGAGCAACGAAGCCGCACAATACCAGTTAATCGAAACCCGCTTGCAGGAAAAGCTGGATAACGGCACCACGCGCTGTAACCTGTGTTTATGGCGTTGCAAAATCGGACATGGTCAACGCGGCTTCTGTCAGGCGCACGTTAACCGTAACGGCACGCTCTACAATCTTTCCTACGGCATTATTTCATCGATCAGTATCGATGCTATCGAAGACAAGCCGGTGAAGCATTACCAGTCCGGTTCGAAAGTGATGTCGGTGGGTAGTTACGGTTGCAGCTTCCGTTGTGGTGGTTGCCACAATCTTGAAATCTCCTGGGGCGTGGAGGCTCTGGATGATCTGGCTAAAGGCGAATCCAAAGAAGCCTGGGTGTCAGCACAGGCCTTAGTCGATGCGGCGGTGAAAGCGGGCGTGCAGGGCATTGCCTTCACCTATTCAGAACCCGCCGTCTGGCTCGAATACGTGCTCGACGTCTGCAAACTGGCGCACGAAGCAGGGCTATACACCGTTTATGTCTCCAACAGCTTTATCACCGATGAAGCGCTGGAGCTGGTGGCACCACATATTGATGTCATGTGTTCAGACATCAAAAGCATGCGCGACGACTTTTACGCCGAGATATGCAAACCCGCCAAAGTCGAGCAGGTTCTGCATTCCATCAAAAAAGCTCAGCAGCTGGGTATACACGTCGAAACCCGCACCAACATCATACCGGGCAAGAATGATAGCCCCGAAGAGCACTACCAAATTGCCTGCTGGATACGCGATAATCTGGGTGCTGATAGCCCATGGCATATCACCCGATTCTTCCCGGCCTATAAACTGAGTGACGTGCCAGCCACCCCCGAGGCCATGCTGTTTATTGCACGGGACGAAGCCGAGCGGGCAGGGCTAAAAAATATTTACGTGTATAATGACAAGGGTTGTGACTGCGCCGAAGAGAATATTTCAGTCGAGTTTTACCTGAACGCCAGCGCCGAAGAAATACACCAGACCAAGAAATGTGCCGCCAGTTGCTGCGGTGATGAAGGTGTACTATTGAAAAAATACGAAACGTCACAATAAACGAATTTAGAATATTGAATATAGAGCATAAGCAATAAGAGGTCAGTAATGAGCAGAACAGTACAGTGTGTAGTATTAAAAGCAGAATCCGTAAGGCGGATGCACCCACTTATCCGGGTGAAATCGGCATACGCATTTATGAAAATGTTTCCAAAGAAGGCTGGACTCAATGGCTAACGCGTTTGTCAGCCATTATTAACGAAAATGGCTTAAACACCGCTGATGTAAAGAGCGTCGAATTAATAGAAAAACACATGGTGGGTTTCTTCTTTGAAGAAGGTGATTATGGACATGCACCCGCAGGCTTTAATGCTGGTGGTGGTAAATAATAAAACGTCATTAATAAAAAAGGCCGCTTATGCGCACTGCTGTCCCACAGCAGTGGCTCGATGGCTGCTTTTTTGAAAAATCATCAAATCGCTTACTAGTGCTTACGGCGTTTTATCAATCCAGCCAGGGTCAGTAATCCTGAGCCGAATAACCAGATGGCTCCAGGCACAGGTACGGCTGATGTGTTAATTAAGCTTTCACTGTACTGATTATTCAGGCCGATCCCCTGTACGTGAAGTCCAACTATCAGGTCACCTGTGTTCATGGCATTAAGTACATCGCCGAATACAGCACCATTAAGGTCAAATAAGATGCTTAATGATTCATCTAAATCTATACCGCTTTTTCCTGATCCATTTCTATCAGCATCTACTGAAAAACGGGGTAAGCCATGATAAGCAGGTAGATGCCTCGGTCTGGCACCTTCACTAAAGCTAACACCTGGTTCATTTAATATTGAATCAAAACTCAGATAATCAATGGCATCGTACATAAAATAGATATCAGCAATAAAGGCATCCGATGAGCCAGTATTGCTGAAAGTAAATAGAGCTTGTCCATCAAGGAGCCCTACATCAAGAGTCATTTGTGATTCTGCGATCAGGCAGGCAGTATTCGAGGGATCGTTGTCTGTGATACAGCCAAAATTAAAGGTTATCGCATTGGCGTTCGATACCAGTAACATACTGAGAACGACAGTTATAAATTTTAAGTTCATATTTATTAATACTGAATTTTAAAAAACATCTTGAAAAAAAGAGCAGCTAAATTTCACTTAAGCAATCAGCATACCAGAATGCGGGAAATCCAGATATTAAAAGCATTACAACAAGGCTTATATACCTTAGTAAATTTAATGTTAATTAATTAATAATCATAAATACAATAAGTTATGCAATACTTTCTATGCTACTAGCTTAATAAAATATAAAAAATACTGACGCGTAAGAAGGAAAATAAGACCAGGTTTTGTTTTTGAAAACTATAATCAAAACGATACATTAGAGAAATGTAATATATGTCGACAGATAACTTATTTTATAGTTGTCTTATGGAGAATAACGTCAAGTAAAACAGGTGGTTAGTTGCGAGTATGACATAGTAAAAAAAATCGACAAAAAACTTCATTGTTGATACTTAGGTTGAAAGTCTAGAAAACAATTGTTTCTAATATTAGCGAAAATGGTGATCTAATTATGATTGATTTTCTCTGCGGTAAAAATTTTATCCTTTAATAATCCCCAATTGTTTTTGCATAACGAAGCAAGCCTTCCAGGACTACCAGCTGCGCTCCTGTTGTCTCATCTCCATTTTGTAACTCTTCAATATCCGCTTGAAAACGATTTATTGTACGTGGGCTGAGTGCAGGATCGGTAAAATGTTCTTTTCGGTAATCATCCAGCGTGATTTAAGCCCGTTTTTTATTTTTACTGAGACAGCAGTGGCTGACTTCTTAACGTTCAGAAAATTTGTCTGCGGTGAAAGCTTTTGTGTTGTAGGTTTTGTTGAGTCCTTACCGGCTTATTGGGTTTTTATACTACCTATTTTCAACTGGATATCTATAATACACGCAACTCTATGAAAGGATCTTAAGAAGTATGTCATATAGTATTACCCGATTGATTTCTAAGTCACGTAAACCTATAACTATTCTGTTTACCGATATCGTAGATTCAACCCGGCTTTGGGATGTTCGAGGTGACGTTAAAGGTCGTTTGTTGGTAGATCAACATAACAGACTTGTTTTTCCGGTGGTCAAGAAGTTTCATGGTGATGTGGTGAAAACGATTGGTGATTCAGTCATGGCAACCTTTTTATCACCTGAGCATGCACTTCGAGCTGCTATTGGTATACAGCAGGCATTGGCTAACTATCGTAACAAGAATAAATATTTCAATCTTGAAATACGAATAGGTATGCATACCGGTATGGCACTTATCGAGCGCAGTGATGTTTTTGGTGACGCGGTTAATGTTGCGGCCAGGATAGAAGGATGTGCCAAGGCGAATGAAATTCTGATTTCTGGTAGTTCTGAGAAAAGTGTAAATCGTAATAAATATTATTTGTCGAAAATAATGAGTTTTATCCCAAAAGGGAAAATGACAGAAATGGCGGTATTTAAATGTGACTGGGAAAAACTGCCTAGTCAGATTGAGGGAATAAACTTTAATGCCTTGTTGCCAATGATGGGACGGCAGCGCCACTCAATGTTTATTTATGTGTCCGGAATATTAGCCATGCTTTATTTTGTATTGCACAATTATTTACGTTATATATTTGCAGATCAGGAGAATGTCTATCTATTGTCTTTCAGTCCAGAGCAGATTCTGACGATCCACCCGATAATGACAGGCCTACTATTGACTATCGGTCTAGCCATATTTGTGCTGATAAAATATTTATCGGTAATGCCAGTTTTTCTTTTCAGACTTATCAAAGGTGGTTTTGGCTATTCAGTCGTTTTTGCACTATCTCTTGTTGTGATGGCTAACTTGCCAGATATTTACACTTTTAACAGTAAAGCGACTTATTTGAAATCAAAACACCTGTTTGTAGAAGTATTACAGGATGACGCCCTGATTCGGGAAAAGCCATCGTTGTCCTCGAAAATAATAAAAACAGCAAATACACGAGATCTATTTTTACTCGCGGATGTGAGGGAAAAACGGAAAATGGTATGGAATAAAGTGTTAATAGGTGCAGGTGAATATGGCTGGATTGCACGAGAAATACCGCCTTCTTTTGGTGTCGCCGAGACGAGGCTAACCATTACAAATAAATTCTATTTCAAATATTCAGATTTATATGCATTGTTAATTGGCTCGATTGGTTTTTTGTGGGGCTTCTTAAGTTTTTCAATTAGACCTTTATAGGTTAAAAGGGGCAGCGACAAATATTTTGTCACTGCCCCTTTTGATTTCTACAACTTATAATGCGTTTTCAGAACTCTGCATCATGATAAATATTCTGCACATCATCAAGGTCATTTAATATATCGTAAAACTTATGGAACAGTTCTAAATTGTCACCTGAAAGCGCTGTGCTGGTGGTAGGTAAAAATTGAATGGCGTCTACTTCA
>JBEQLM010000350.1:0-1879 GCA_040325975.1 Gammaproteobacteria bacterium
ACTGGGACTTTGGCTATGGTGCAGCTGTATTCCGTAATCGTTTTACAAGCTTCGGACCTAAGCCGACGATTCCGGGTAACATTCGTACCATGTCTGGTTATATCGGCTGTGGTGATGTACCTGTTATTGTGGGTCTTACCGATGTTGATAGTGGTTACTCTTGTACAGAAATTACTGATACAGCTCCTTACCCAACACCAGAAGGTAAAGGTGTAATCAAGGCAAATTTCGCAACGGTTGCGGCCAATCTTTATAATGCAGCGCCTTTACCCGCATTCTTGCACGGTAAACCTGTTTTACCACCTTTCAAAATGCTGGAACGCAACGGTACAAAAATTGCGGTTATCGGACTTACTGCTTCTATCGTTCCGCAACAGGCTGATGCCTTTAACATTACCTATCGCTTTACTCAGGGTGTTGAAGAACTGCCTGGTTTGATTGCAAAAGTTAAAAGCCTTGGTGCTGAGTTGATTGTGGTTCAGTCTGAGCTGGGTCTACCACAAAACATTAAAATCGCACAAAGTTTTGAAGATATCGACGTGATGTATTCAGCACATACTCATGAAGTGACTTTGGCTGCATTGCTGGTAGATGGCAAGCGTGTTACCCGCACCACGCCCGGTCAGGCATTAAGCTATGGTGAACGTCGTCAACTGGCTAAAGGTGCCGCCATTGTTGTTGAAACCAACCGTGATATGTACGTGGGTCGTCTCGATCTGGAAATGAAGGGTGGAGATGTGGTTGATTTTGCATGGGAAGCCATTCCTGTTGATGAATCAGTAGCACTGGATCCTGCCATGGCTCAACTGGTTGCAGCTATGGAAGAAGGTTTTGTTGCCGGTGCAGACAATGCGGTGGCTCGTCACACCTTTATGCCAGGTGGCTTCATGAATCCTGCGGTGAAAGGTCTCCAGTTGGTCGATGATCTCGACACAGTTGTAGGTTATACAGATACATTGTTGCTGAGACACCATGTACTGGAAGATACACTGAACAATTTCATTGCTGATGGCATTTTGTCTGTTTCTGATGGTGTGGCTGATGTGAGAAATGTGCCTGGATGGGGAAATGGTGTAGATGTATCCATGGCTAATGGTTTCCGTTTTGGTAATGCTGTATTGCCGGGTAGTGCGATTACACTTCGCGACCTGTATACCTGGTTCCCGATTGCGCCTGCTGTCAACATTGCGGACTTCTCTGGTCAATCTATCCAGAACAGTCTGAACACCATCTTAGGTGCTGTGTTTGATCGTAATGTATTCATGCAACGCGGTGGCTGGTATCTGGGTCTTGCCAATATGGAACAAAAGATCGATCTTAAAAACAGACCGTTTAGCAGTTCAGGTAGCCGTGTAGTTGAAACAAAAATCGGCGGCGCTCCTCTAGATCTGGGTAAACGTTATGTATTTGCCTCTTGTTATGGTCACGGAAATCCACTGGATGACGTATGCCGTACTGGCGGTGGCGCAAACCACAAGTTCTTCCAGTTAGCAAATGCAGATGATTACACTAGCGCGATCACACTGGCAGATCCGGTTAATTCAGAAGGAGTCATCATTGGTCCTAATGTTAAACAGGTTGCACCAAACAACTTCCTGCACCCTGTGCATGCATTGCGTCGTTATCTTGACAGTCTCACAGATAACACCGTGACTGAAGCGCAGTTTGGTGCTGGACAGGGTCGTGTGACTACCGTGGATTCAAAAAATCCAGGCAATCTTCCACAAGCTGAAAGCGAACAGATCGGACAAGCCGATAACACACCCGATACTACCTTCGTACAGCCACCATTTGGTGCTGGTCCAGCATTCTTTAGTGGGCATGTCGGACATGACGACTAAAACTTTCTGTTAGAGGCAATATTGAAAGGCGGCTTTTT
>JBEQLM010000351.1:0-1870 GCA_040325975.1 Gammaproteobacteria bacterium
CCTATAACGGTGAGTTTAGAAAAGGTAAGAAACACGGTCGTGGTTTACTGGTGGGTGATGGGCAGGAGATTGAGCAACGTTGGAATGACGGGAAGAAGGTTTCAGATTGAAAGAGTTTAAAAGAATTAGAAAAGAATTAGGGTCAGACTCGACATATTAATAGTTCAAAAAATCGACCTCAAAATCAAAAACAAAGGAACACAAAAACTTAATCATATTCTAGCCTTAGCCCATTGATCTCATTTTAAAAGCACTAATCAGAAATCCAATTTTCAACTACAAGGTTTGGGACTCGATTAAATTCACGAACATTGTTTGTAACTAGGACAGCATTAATACTTCGAGCATGAGCAGCAATTAAAAGATCGATGTTTGGGGTCAGAGTAAAAACTCTGATCTTAATTGATCGCAATCTAAATAGTTTTTACTCTGACCCCAAATACTACAAATACTAAAACGGCTGTTCAATTTCGATCCGATCGAAATTAGTCTCACATGCGTTTGAGATAACATCATCGTACACAACGAACATATTCTGTATAGAGTTTATTCTGTGGGCTTGTCATCACAAACTGAGAACCGATAATATCGAAATTAACATACCAGGCATAATCGAGAGTGCCAACAAAAGTCGTGGATGACCAGTAGTTTGCTGGTTCGGTATCGGAGAAAAAGCTTGTATTTATATTAGGCGCCGTGGTTTTTGTTAGGTATAGAATTGAATGTAGTTCTTTAATATTAGGCAGCCGCCAGTTTGTATGCCCGCCCAGTGTGAGGGCGTTGCAGTAAGCCAGTGCGTCATCCCAAATATATGTTGAGGGTAAACTATTGGTGCAGTCCACTTCTTCAGAAGGTGCAGAGCAACGCTGCCACATAAGAGTTGTGCCCAGGTCTGTTACTGTGCCGTCACTGTTGTTATAAAAATCTGCCTTAGCAAGGGGCGTCATAATGAAAAGTGATAGCGCCAGTAAAGATGATGATATTGTTTTAAAATTCAAAGCCATTATTCTTATCCTCGTACACAACGGACTGAGTAGTATTCTGTTTGGTTCATTGCCCACACGTTCCCGCCATTTATGTAGTTTACGTACCATGCCCAGGGCTGGTTTGCATGTTCTGTTGAAGACCAATAAGGAAAGCCCGTAGTAGAAAACACGGTGGTGTTAATAGCAAAGGTTTTGTAGAAGTTGGCAAGTTGTGTCAGCTCAATCACATTAGGCAGGCGCCATCCTGTGCCATTAAGGTTCAGGTTTGCACACTGGGTTGTGGCTTCGCTCCATGTATATTCAACATTGGCTCCACCTGAACAATCACTGGCTGTTTCTCCAAGGGTGCATTTTTGCCAGGTCAGTCCTGTTACATTGTCGAGGATTGTGCCATCGCTATTGTCGGTAAATGACATAGGTTGAATGACATAGTAGCCATCCTGACCGTCAGGCCCCCAGGCACTACCAGGATCAAGGCAGGTGTATGCTTCAGGATAGTTTAAGAGATCAATTATCGCATCATAGTAGCAGGCGAGTTGACCTGTATCGGGAACTGGACCATTAGTTCCACCACCGGTATCTACAGGAATCGAGTCGCTAGTACCAGTTGTTGGCACCTCGATTCCATCACTACATGCGGTTAAGAGCAGAATCAAAGGTATTGTAGTTAGCTTATTAATCCACTGATTTTTCATTATTGTTTCCAATCATTATCTATAGTTAACGGTTTCATCAGTCTTTGATTGAATCACGCAGTCAGGATAGTAAATCTGCTTTTGAAAAACGCGGTCAAAATGAACCTGTTCAACCGTTTTTTCGGGCACCGCTGTTTTACAGAGTTAAAACTTATCTTCTCAGAAGAGAATCCCATTCCAGCCATCCGC
>JBEQLM010000352.1:0-1848 GCA_040325975.1 Gammaproteobacteria bacterium
CGGTTTCTCTGGCAGCCCGTGGACACTAGCGACTTACATGGTCGAAGGTGGTAGCAGTAAAACCTTCTCAAAAATCAAAGCGCTTTTATTTGAAGACAGTAAAGCCGCACATCAACTGATGTCTGTTTTAGCTGATTCCGTTGCCTCTTATCTCAATGCACAAATTGCGGCGGGTGCACAGGCAGTGATGATTTTTGATAGCTGGGGCGGCGCACTCAGTACTGCACACTACAAAGAATTTTCACTGGCTTATATGCAGCGAATTGTTGATCAGCTGACCCGTGAAAAAGATGGCGAAAAAATTCCCGTTACCTTATTCACCAAAGGTGGCGGACTCTGGCTGAAAGAGTTAGCCGCTACTGGCTGTGATGCACTAGGACTGGACTGGACAATTGATATTGGTGTTGCACGCGCACAAGTCGGCGACAAAGTAGCACTGCAGGGCAATATGGATCCTGCTGTAATGGGCACATCACCCGAAATCATCAGAGCTGAAGCTGCGCGTATTTTGGCGTCCTATGGACAAGGCTCCGGACATGTTTTCAATCTCGGTCACGGCATCACACCCAATATTAACCCCGAGAATGTTAAAGCACTGGTTGATACCGTGCACGAAGAAAGTGCCCAGTATCACAGCTGATACCGATACCCGACACTACAACCAAAACACCCTTAAACTTAGAACAACTGCTCAGGAATAACGTCGCCAGTTTTCACATCGGTACTGTCTCCAGAAGTCATTGTCCCTGCTTTAGGCACGTTCTCACTCCTGAAAATCTCAAAGATAGTATCTTTATCCAGATCGGTTGCTGCGGCACCTGTTTCAGCATTAATTTTCATTGTCACCAAACCTTCTGGTCTTTGCAAGCTCTTCTCTGGCACGCCCGCCAGCGCTACCTTCATGAAATCGATCCAGATGGGTAAAGCCGCTTTTGAGCCTGTCTCATTGCCACCCAAAGACCTCACCTGATCAAAGCCTACCCATGCTGTTGCCACTAAATCAGGGTGAAAACCATTGAACCACGCGTCTTTTTGATCATTAGTTGTACCAGTTTTACCCGCCAAATCTCTACGTCCCAGCGACAATGCCTTAACACCTGTACCACGTAGCACTACATCCTGAAGTATTGAATTCATCTGATAAGCTAAACGTGGCTCCAATGTTTGTTCCGCCTGTCTGGGCAGTGCCGCAAAAGCATTTTCACCCTCTTCGCTGTCTTCGATATCCATATCTTCAATATCAACATCCATAATCTCATCATCACCAGGCTCCGTTATTTGCTCTATATTTGCACTACGCTCGGCCAACTCACAAGCAACACAGGCAACCTCTGGGTCTGCCTCAAATAATATAGTGCCATCAGTATCTTCGATACGATCAATCAAATAAGGCTGTACCAGATAACCACCATTAGCCAACACAGAATACGCACGTGTCATTTGCAGCGGACTGACTTCACAACTACCTAGCGCCAATGATAAATCGTGTGGCAGTTCCTTATTATCAAAGCCAAATTTACGCGCAAATCTAGTAACATAACCAATCCCCACTGCACGCATTAATCGGATAGAAACCAGATTACGAGACTTGTACAAAGCCTTACGCAAACGTGTCGGACCAAAAAACTTGCCGCTGTAATTTTCAGGACGCCACGATGCCTCCAGTTCCTTATCTTCAAAAACAACCGGCGCATCATTAATTAAACTTGCGGGCGTGAATTCCTTCGACAACGCTGAAGAATATATTACCGGTTTAAAGCCTGATCCGGCCTGACGCTTAGCCTGTATTGCACGATTAAAGTTACTATGGCTGAAATTCATGCCGCCCTTGAGCGCTTGAATCGCTCC
>JBEQLM010000353.1:0-1837 GCA_040325975.1 Gammaproteobacteria bacterium
GGCAATATTGCGGCTATCGGCGTAGCTACGGCTTTCATACTCTCTGTCACTTTCCTGCCCGCCATGGTTATCATCATGCCAACGCATTCACGCAAAGAAGTGATCGGCAAAAAAGCGCTGGGCAATTTCGGTGAATTCGTTATAAAAAATCATCAACACCTGCTGATCATCACTTCAATAATCGCTGTAGTCTTAGTTTCACTGGTGCCTAAAAACGAACTGAATGATATTTTCGTCGAGTACTTTGATGAAACCGTCGAATTCAGGCGCGACTCAGACTACGCTGCCGAACACCTGACCGGTGTTTATTACATGGATTATGCTTTGAAGTCGTCTGATACCGGCGGTATCAGCGACCCTGACTTCCTGAAGAACACTGAGCAGTTTGCACAGCATCTTCGTTCATTACCCGGCGTCATCCACGTAAACACCATCACTGATACATTCAAGCGTCTGAATAAAAATATGCACGGCGATGACCCTGCATGGTACAAACTGCCTGATGATCGTGAAATGGCGGCGCAGTATTTATTACTTTATGAAATGTCTCTGCCGTACGGACTCGATTTAAACAACCAGATTGATGTCAGCAAAAGCTCAACAAAACTTGCAGTCACACTGGATACGCTGTCATCAAACGAAATCCTGCAGCTTGAGAGAGAAACCAGCCAATGGCTGAGTGAAAACCTGCCTGATATCGACTTCACTATATCAAGCCCGACATTAATGTTTGCCCACATCGGCAAACGTAACATCAACAGTATGTTAATCGGTACAACTGTTGCACTGGTTCTAATTTCGATGGTGCTGATCTTCTTCATGAAGTCAGTTAAATATGGTCTGATCAGTCTGATTCCAAATCTGCTACCTGCTGCTTCTGCTTTCGGTATCTGGGCCCTATACTCGGGACAGGTTGGCCTCGCGCTTTCCGTCGTTACCGGTATGACGCTGGGTATTGTGGTTGATGACACGGTACATTTTCTCAGCAAATACATTCGTGCGCGTCGCGAAAAAAACATGAACGCCGAAGAAGCCGTACGCTATGCCTTCAACAGCGTGGGTATTGCCCTGCTGGTGACTTCTATCGTACTGATTGCTGGATTTTTGATACTGGCGCAATCACACTTTGTACTTAACGCTGAGATGGGACTGGTCACCAGTACCGTCATTGCACTGGCATTGGCACTGGACTTTATGCTGCTGCCACCACTATTAATGAAAATTGATGGCCATAAAAATGGCCAAAAATCTGGAGATCAACAATGAACAATAAACAATTCATCGCCAGCTTAATAATCAGTCTGCCTTTGCTGTGCTTCAATGTCTTTGCTGAAACTGCTACCGAAACTCCAGAAGCCAAAGGTCTGGCGATTGCGGTAGAAGCAAACAAACGTGACAACGGCTTTAGTGACTCAACTGCCAACATGACGATGGAACTGCGCAACAAACAGGGCGATACCAGCGTGCGTCACATCCGCATCAAAACCCTGGAAGTTGAAGGCGATGGCGACAAATCCATGTCAATTTTCGACAAGCCTGCCGATGTAAAAGGCACTGCATTTCTTACGTTCTCACACGCCATAAAAGCCGATGAGCAATGGATGTATTTACCATCTATAAAACGCGTCAAACGTATCAACTCAAAAAACAAATCGGGTCCTTTTATGGGCAGTGAATTTGCCTTTGAAGATATCGCCTCGCAGGAAGTTGAAAAATACACTTACAAATACATTCGCGACGAACAGATTAAAACCAGAGAATTCCCCAATGGCGTCGATTGCTTTGTGGTAGAGCGCTACCCCGCTTACGAACATTCTGGCTATACACGACAATTAGC
>JBEQLM010000354.1:0-1832 GCA_040325975.1 Gammaproteobacteria bacterium
CAAGCTCATCGGGGCCGATGATGCGATAAATATTTTCTATGTCCTTATCGTCGACAAGATGAACCCAGGCGCCAAAAAAAATCTTATCCTGATCATCGGGTATTCGATCAACAATTGTCATGCCCTCTAGACGTTTTCTTAAATGACGAACCCGCGAATCTATTTCGCGCAGTTCTTTTTTGCGATAAATATATTCCGCGTTTTCTGAGCGATCGCCTTCGGCCGCTGCTGCAGATAAGGCTTTAGTGACTTCAGGGCGACGTTTAAACCAGAGAAAATCCAGCTCCGTACTCAAACGCTGATGGCCTTCAGGGGTAATGTATTTTGAACCCGGTATCTGAGGTGGTCGGTATCGACCCATATGATTAATCTCAATTTGTGGATGACATGATCTTACATGGTTAAGCAGTGATAAAAAAATTTAATAGCCAGAGCGTTGACTTGTGAGCTGTCTGAGCGCCCAATATTATGGTGAAATTTAAGATTGCGGAGGTGAGGTGATGGCTCACACTAGAAACACTGAAAATGAAAAAGTGACAGATCGAAGAATGGCAGGGCTTGACCGTCGTGCAAATAAAGAGCGACGCAATCAGCTGCGCCTGAGTCTTATGAAGGTTGAGTGTCGAGTAGGTGAACCACGCAGGCGTTCAGATATGGCCAGCAGTACGATAGAAGGTGAAATGTGGTGGAATAGACAGCAGCTTTTTTAATTATTGCAGCCTGTTTAGATGAGTTGCATAGGCTGGGCATGTTTCTCATGCCCACGCATTAATTCAATTAAATAGCAGATAATTAGGAGAATTCACGGCTCATTTCAAACACGGCGATAGAGGCAGCGCAAATCACATTCATTGAGGAGTTCATGCCAAGCATAGGGATGTGTATGCAGTAATCGGAAGCTTCCAGCAAATCATCATTAATGCCTTTCGATTCATTACCAAGAATCAGGCAGATTTTTTCAGTAACACTAAAATCAAATTCACGTATATTTTTACTGTGCGTAGTTAGTTCCAGACTAATTATGGTGTAGCCCATTTGTTTGAGCTGTTTTATTGTTTTTAAAGCATCTTGTTCGATGCTGTGAGCAACGCTTCTTTCGGTGCAGCGTGAAACTTTGCTGAGCTTGGAGTCAGGCGAGGTTGCGGCATTACCGGTCATGTACAAATGTTCAACGCCCAGTGAATCGCAAAGCCTGAACAGCGCACCGATATTTTTAGTTAAGGTGATATTATCCGCAAGAATTGAAATCGGATATTTGGCAGAGCATGCTTCATGGTCATCAAAGGTGAGCTTTCTGTGTTTCATAACAGATTGAGTTTATTCACCAACCTGAATGTTAATCACCACAATACCATTATTTTCATTAGAGTCGATAATCTGGTGGCCATTAATGCGGCACCAGGCAGGAATGTCACTGAGCGCACCGGGGTCGGTACAGGTCACTTCCAGCGTATCACCGACCTGCAGTTCGTTGACCTTGTTCTGAGTTTTAATAACAGGCATAGGGCACAAACTATTACGCGCATCCAATTGATAATTAGACATACCATTCCTTTTTAATTTCTGAGGCCGGCATCGGTGCGATGTCGAGCATGCTTTCTTCTCCGTTCAGACGGGTGACTTTTACTGTCACGCTTTCTTCTTCACGACCCTGACTAAATCGTGCAGCGATGCGCGCCGCCTGTATCGCATCTTCATCGCTGAGTTCACCGTCGACCAAAGTTAAAGGCCCGTTGTGGCTTTTTATTTCGATGGTGGAAAACTGTTTGCGATAGCCGTTGAGAAATTTATTCTCGCCATCTTCACGGCTAACAATCAGTTTGTAATGGGGT
>JBEQLM010000355.1:0-1830 GCA_040325975.1 Gammaproteobacteria bacterium
CCCAACACCGATTGAAGGTGACTGCGATTCAGAAAAAGAATCCTGTGTGCGCCATCGTCTGGCGATGATTTCTCGCACCATTCTCGATGATAACCACGGTTATCAGAATCCGGACATTCTGGAATTTCTTGAGAGATTTAAAGACGCATTAAAAGACGGCGAGTCCAGCACCAAAGAAATGCTCAACATCGCTATTTCATTTACTGCCAGAACACGTCGTCAAACAGACCAGTTACCCAGAGTTCGTTTTGAAAACACCGAAGTCGATTACCGCGATGACAACCGTCATATGTGGGTCTTCATCGAAGAAAATGATGAACCCGAAGACGACACCAGTGAACCTCAAAGCACCGAGACAATAGAGCCAGATGGTTTACCACCTCGTCACTATCACGAGTGGGATTACAATACGAGCAGTTACAAACCGGACTGGGTAACTTTGTACGAGTCATTACACGCACCCGGAAATGCAGCCGACATCGACAAGATTTTAGAAAAACATGCGGCACTGGCGAAGTATTTAAAACGCATTCTGGATTTGTTAAAACCCCAGTATTACGTACGCCAACGTTATCAGGAAGAGGGCAGCGAACTGGATCTTGATGTTGCGATTCGCTCCTTGATCGATCTCAAGAGCGGCTCACAACCAGACCCTCGCATCAATATGAGTCACCGACACGACGGTCGTGATTTCGCGGTTTTATTGTTGATGGATTTGTCTGCCTCACTGCATGAAATTCCAGATGGCTGCACACAAAGCATTCTCGAACTCAGCCGTGAAGCGGTGACATTACTGGGATGGTCGATTGAACAACTCGGCGACAAATTTGCCATTGCCGGTTTCCATTCAGACACGCGTCACAATGTTCGCTATCACCACATCAAGGGTTTCAGTGAACACTGGGATGATGGCGTAAAAGCACGTTTAGCTGCAATCGAAGCAGGTTTCTCTACACGCATGGGTGCGGCGGTACGTCACGCTTCACATTATCTTGAAGGCCAGAAAGCCGATAAAAAATTACTGCTGATTTTGACCGATGGCGAACCGGCGGATATCGATGTCACCGATGAGAAATTACTCATCGAAGACACCCACAAAGCGGTTGATGAATTATCAAGCAAAGGTATCTACACACACTGTATAAGTCTGGATAAAAAAGCTGACGACTACATAGAGGATATATTTGGCGTTGGTGGTTACACGGTTATAGATAATGTTGAGAAGCTACCTGAAAAACTGCCGATGTTATTTACTGCGCTCACTTCTTGACATAATATCAGGCACTTAATATTATTCAATTTGCATTTTTTATATTTTTATTACAGCAAGGACAGTCTTATGAAAAAACTAATTGCCTCAACGATACTCAGTCTAATATTCGCTAGTACCGCTCATGCGGATACCGACTTAAAACAACAAGCGCAGAAAAGTAAAGTCGTTGTTAAAGAGTTTATGACTCAGCTCAAAGGCGAACTAAAAGGCGCGATGAAAGCAGGCGGCCCTGTTAACGCTATCAATGTCTGCAAAGAAAAGGCACCTGCCATTGCAAAAAACTTATCTGAAAAATATGGCTGGAAAGTTGCCCGCACCAGTCTGAAAACTCGAAATGCGTCGAATGCACCCGACGCCTGGGAAACTAAAGTACTAAATGACTTTGAAACACGTAAAGCCAACGGCGAAGAGGTTAAACCCATGGCTTATTTTGAAGCGGTAGATAACAACGGTAAAAAATCTTTCCGCTTTATGAAAGCCATACCTACTGGCGAAGTTTGCCTAAAATGTCATGGTGACAACATTGCTCCACCAATTAAAGCAAAATTACAGGAACT
>JBEQLM010000356.1:0-1824 GCA_040325975.1 Gammaproteobacteria bacterium
GCTAAAAATGGCGAAAACATCTTTGCTGGCGACCAGTACGGCGGTTTATCTGAAACTGCTTTGTTCTTCATCGGCGGTGTGATCAAACACGCTAAAGCGATTAATGCTTTTGCTAATGCATCAACCAACAGCTACAAACGTCTGGTTCCTGGTTTCGAAGCACCTGTTATGCTGGCTTATTCAGCACGTAACCGCTCTGCTTCAATTCGTATTCCACACGTTAGCAGCCCTAAAGGCCGTCGCGTTGAAGTTCGCTTCCCCGATTCAACCGCTAACCCTTATCTGTGTTTCTCAGCAATTCTGATGGCTGGCCTCGACGGCATCCAGAAGAAAATGCACCCTGGTGATGCGGGCGATAAAGACCTGTACGACCTGCCTCCTGAAGAAGAAGCAAAAATTCCACAGGTTGCTTTCTCTTTTGACGAAGCATTAAAAGCACTAGATGAAGACCGTGAATTTTTAACCGCTGGTGGTGTATTCGATAACGATGTTATTGATGCCTTCATCGCGCTTAAGAGCGAAGAAGTACAGCGCTACCGTTGTGCAGTTCATCCTTGCGAGTTTGATATGTACTACAGCGTTTAATCACACTGTAAGCATTATCTTAAAAAATACCCCGTCTTCTCGACGGGGTATTTTTTTGTGCGCGAATAAGTATTTCCGGTTATGCTCTAGTTATGAAATATTTTTTAGCTATTGCTCTGCTACTCTTCGCATTTTCCATTCATGCCGAAATTTATCGCGGCGTTGATGAGGAAGGTAATGTCTTCTATTCAGATAAAGATCAGGCCAATGCTGAGCTAATCCCTACGCCAACACCTAACGCTATTACCATGCCCAAACTGGAAGCAAACAAGCCTGCTGCAGAAGATGCAGAAAAGAATCCATACAAATCTTTTGGTATTGTGAGCCCTGCTAATAACGCAACCATTAGAGATAATATTGGCAATATATCGATAACCCTTTCACTTCTGCCAGCGCTCGATACAAAAAATAGCCACCGGATCACCATCTACCTTGATGGACAAATAGTCATTTCCGCCACCACAGAGCTTACGATACAACTAGCCAATATCAGTCGGGGCAATCATACTCTTAGCGCTAAAGTTATCGATGGAAAGGGAAAGCAACTCATTAGAAGCAATGCTGTCACCATTCATATGAAGCGATCATCTAGCCAGCACAATAAGTCATCAGGTACGCCGCCCGGTCCAAAAACTTCCGATGGCAATCCGTACACACCAGGTCCACAGGGTATAATTTTTAAGCCAGGCTCGATATCCCCTCCTAGCGACTCCTAAAAACACACCCTCGCACTATATTGGTGCGCTATACTCTCCAATATTCCCCTTTTCGTAAAGCATTTTGGGTCGTACCAATTACATCTTATGCATATAGACTGTAACATCATGATTTCACAACGAAAATTATGAAGAAAAAGTTTTTTTGTGTGTCAGAGATTTTTGGTTCGATACTTGCAGAATAAATAGACAATGACTCAATCCAGCCAACAATCTGCTCAAGCTATTCTAGATAATCTGCATTCTTCAGTGCTCGTCATCAACCAGAAACTCTGTATCGAGTACATGAACCCATCAGCAGAAATGATGTTCCAGATCAGCCATGCCAGAGCCAAACAACGTCCTCTTCATGAACTCATTATTGATGAGCCTGGATTTTTCTCACGTATCAAAAGCTCATTACAAACCCAGCACCCCTTCTCCGCTTATGAAGAGGACATTGCAGTGCGAGCTGGCCAATCACTGGCGGTAGATTATATGGCCTCGCCCATCGAATACGATGATAGCGGCCATTGCCTACTAC
>JBEQLM010000357.1:0-1812 GCA_040325975.1 Gammaproteobacteria bacterium
GGTCAACCTGAGTCCGCGGCAGTTCCGTCAAGTGGGATTCGTCCCGTGGCTTAAGGATCTATTTGCATCATGCGGCGCCGATCCGACACATCTTACCCTCGAAGTTACCGAAGGATTGTTCATTGATGATATCAGCGATATCTCTATGGCCGAAGTCGGTGCCAGAGTGATTGAAAACCCCGTTGAGGTCACGCCTCAGGCAATTGGAGATATCAGCGACATCTCAATGGCTGAAGCAGGTGTCGATATTATTGAAAACCCCAAAGAAAAAGAGAAAGCACCGATTCCCGATATCAGTGAGCTTACTCTGGAGTAAAACCTTCTTCTTTCATCCAGCTTTAATCAGCCAGCTCTAATCAACTATTCTCTCGCGTAATGCATCACGATCGAACCACCATTGATCCGCGGGCACAATCGCTCCTAACACCAGAGATAAACGCGGCAGGAAAATTTCTGGATCGAGTAATTGTAGTTTTTCCATCCATGCATTCATGCTTTCCTGGACTTTAATACCCGAATGCTCACGCGCGACATTGGCCAACAATTGATTGGTCACAAAAGTCATGCTCTTATTTACATCGCCCTCTGTTCGCATATCGGCAATATAGTGCGCTGTAATCGCTGCCACCGCAGCACCGTCTGCTGTTGCTGGCGTTTCATCGACCACATAACCCAGCATATTGACGGACAACTGTGGATCAACTGGGTAAGTCACCGCCAACCAGACACCTTGCCCCAGGGCAATTAAAGAGGCCGGCTGACCACTTTGATAAAGTACATCACAACATTGAACTGCGGCTTCCCATTGCTCATTGGCAAGAAAAACATCAAAGGCTTCACGCGCGACTTCCCAGCATTCTTCTGCTCGACTAACTCCAACCAGAGCCTCTGCAATATCTAATTTCAAATGAGCTCTATCAAGCTCACTGACATCATCAGCTAATTCCGCCAATGTCTTCTGCTTTTCTGCAAGGTAATTATTTAAATACTCAACCGACTCTTCCGGATCAGTGCTTCCAAGTATTTCGTTTATTGTGTTGTTAGTCATGGCTCACCGCCTGTCACATAATTAAGAACCGCTTTTTACATGATATTGTTGGACAAATACAAGTAAAAAATGGCAGGTTAAATAAAACACCATTCTACCAGTGCATGGCGCGAGGCACACTGCTGTGTTTATCACGTCATCACACACATGCTGATATAACTGGTAAAATCATGCGACTACCCAAGGTAAACTGATTAAAAATTAGAAGGTAAACTCATGGCAGCAGGAAAACTCACAGAACCTAAAGTTATCTCTGATTTCAATCAAAATACCGTGTGTCTGCTACCCACCGGTTTTTATTTTAACGATGAGCGCTGGGATATAATCTGGCAGCGCTATGAGGAAAAAGGTGAAACTCTCGGCATGGCTGATCTCAAGGAACTATTTCCTGATGAAGCAACGGTGCAAAATGCCGCCGTAGATAATGGTGATACATTTGCCCGCTGCAGAGACAAAAAATGAAATGGTTTTATTTTTCTATCGACAGGTTGATAAAAATCGGGCTGTAGCGCCTTCACAACGAATATCAACCTTGGCTTTCTCAGCTTCAGCTTTTATCCTTTCAGCTTCAGCTTTAATTTTTTCAGCCTCTTCTAGTTCCAGTTTTTTTTCCTGCTGAGCTTGCAATGCATCTGCAATCTCCTGTTCTTGTTTGAGCCTTAATTCTTCGAGTAATTTTGCTTTTTGTTCCGCTGCCATTGCTTCAGCAATCGCTTGTTGTGCAATTTTTTTCGCCGCCTTCTCACGCTTTGCAGAAATTCGAG
>JBEQLM010000358.1:0-1802 GCA_040325975.1 Gammaproteobacteria bacterium
ACCCGCGACCACTGGTCATACCCGGGTGAATGAGCAAATTGTAAATTTAGTGCGTAAACCCATGCGCTCAAAAATACCAGCCAAACCTTTACGTTCTTTGCTGAACGCAGAAGATGCTTCGCAAGTAGTGATTATTCGTGATGCAGAAAAAACCACCGATGAATCTGATGCGGTCTTTTATTTTCCAGGTTGTGGCTCAGAGCGTTTGTTTAGTCAGATAGGTTTAGCAACCCTGGCCATGCTTTATGAAACAGGGGCAAAGACAGTATTGCCGCCGGGTTATCTTTGCTGCGGTTATCCACAAACCGCAGGTGGCGATGCAGAAAAAGGTCAGGCGATCAGTACCGAAAACCGCGTCCTGTTCCATCGTATTGCCAATACCTTAAATTATCTCGATATAAAAACGGTGATTGTCAGCTGTGGTACTTGCATGGATCAGTTATTGAAATATGAGTTCGAAAAAATATTCCCCGGTTGCAGGTTGCTGGATATACACGAATATCTAATGGAAAAAAATATCATGATGCAAGGGGATAATGGTATGCAATATTTATATCATGATCCCTGTCACACGCCGATGAAATACTATAACCCGATTAAAGTGGCATCCAGTTTGATGAGTCGGAATGTAGTTATTTCTGATCGCTGCTGTGGTGAATCAGGTACCCTGGGTACCGCACGTCCAGATATCGCCGATCAATTACGCTACCGAAAACAGGAAGAATTGCAAAAAGGTATAGTTGAGCTAACAGGAAGCCAAAACAATAAAGATGGAAAAGTAAAAATGCTGACATCTTGCCCTGCCTGCCAGCAAGGTCTATCACGTTATCAGGATGATACCGGCCTCGAAACGGATTATATCGTTGTTGAATTGTGTAAAAACAATCTGGGTGAAGATTGGCAGAGCACTATGTTATCCAGGATTAATGATAATGGTATTGATAGGGTTTTGTTGTGATGGCAAGACTTAAAAAATTATCAGTTGGTAAAGTTTATTATAAGGTAGTTGTGCTCCATTCTCACATTACAAAACAGCGTAGAACTATCATAATTAACACCCTAAAGAGAAAATATTGAGTTCTATAACGTATCGCCCTGAAATAGATGGTTTAAGGGCTGTTGCAGTAATTCCAGTGATTTTATTTCACATAGATACTGCGTGGCTACCTGGAGGTTACACAGGTGTTGATGTGTTTTTTGTGATTTCGGGCTTCCTTATCACATCAATAATTCTCGATGAATATAAGCGTGGTATTTTTAGTTTTACCAACTTTTGGTTACGAAGAGTAAGACGAATTTTACCGGTATTGATTGCCATGGTATTGACAACGTTGGTCGTTGGTGAAATCGTTCTATATGGTCCTGATATGAATGATCTTGGCAATCAAGGGGTAGCTTCATTGCTCTCATTTGCAAATATCAGTCATTGGCTCATTACGGGGAATTACTGGGGTCATACAGCGGAAAGCTCTGCTCTTCTTCATACGTGGTCACTATCTGTGGAAGAGCAGTTTTATCTGTTTTTTCCTGTGATGTTGGTGATAACACTTAAATATTTTCATAAGTGGGTGACTTTAACTCTATTGGTTCTGAGTTCATTGAGTGTGCTACTGTTTTTTTATGGTGCTCAGTACCATCCTTCTGCAACGTTTTACCTTCTCCCAACAAGGGCTTGGGAATTAGGAGTAGGTGCATTAGTGGCAATCGCTTATTCCAAAAAAACATTAATCATAAATAAAAAGCCCGAGCTGGCTGTTATAGGTTTGTCGGCAATAATACTGTCATATTTTCTCGTTAGTGGT
>JBEQLM010000359.1:0-1800 GCA_040325975.1 Gammaproteobacteria bacterium
GGGTAACCACCACCGTAACCGGGGTAACCACCACCGTAACCGGGGTAACCACCACCGTAACCGGGGTAACCACCACCGTAACCGGGGTAACCACCACCGTAACCGGGGTAACCACCACCGTAACCGGGGTAACCACCACCATAACCGGGATAACCGCCACCGTAACCGGGATAGCCATAGGATCCGTACCGGTCGTTATTGTCAAAAACTTCTTCCGCCCAGTACATGGGTGTCCATGCGGGCCAACTATTCCAGCCATTGCCCCAGCCATTATTATTGTTTCCCCACCAGGCAAAACTCGATGCAGAAAAGAGCAATAACAGCCCTGCAATCAATAATTTTAATTGTGTTTTCATCACTTCCTCCTAAATACAAACGATTAATAACTACTACTAATGCGATTCAACAAACCTCGTTACTTATTTATAGAATATAGACTAAAAAAATAGATGATAGAGGTCAATAGTTACTCATATTGATGTTGTCCTGTAAAACGGGCTCAATCTTCGTTTGCCTCGTTTAATCATATATAGTGTGAGCCAACCATGAACGTTTCCATTGCCTTATTATGATTACACAAAGCCTGTTTCGACCGGTATTTGGATTATCTAATCCTCATTTGCAAACCCTGCTACCTTTTCTGTTAAAAAAGTCTGGTAACCAGCAATATAATCAACAAACGTTAGAACTTGATGATGGGGATTTTCTTGATCTCAGTTGCCTGGGTGAACTAAGAGATGGGCGACCCATTGTTGTTTTATTTCATGGGCTGGAAGGTTCTATAGATTCGCATTATGCAAAAACCATTATGACTGCCTTGCATCAGCAGGGTTGGGTCGCTTTGTTGATGCATTTTCGTGGATGCTCGCATCGGCCAAACCGATTGGCGCATTCTTATCATAGTGGTGAAACAGAAGATGCACGTTATTTACTGGGCTGGTTAAAACAAAAGTACCCGACTTCATCATTAGCGGCTGTTGGTATTTCACTGGGCGGAAACATGCTGCTAAAGCTACAGGCAGAGTATGGTGAAAGCTCCCCGCTAAAAGCCGCCGTTAGTGTTTGCGCGCCAGTGCAACTGGATTTATGTGCAAAGCGTTTAAATCAGGGTTTTTCTCGATTCTATCAACGGCATTTAATTAGTAGGTTAAATAAAAAACTGACCGATAAAGCCGAGCAGTTCGATTTTGAAAAGCTCATTGGCTTGAGTAAAAACGAAATAAAAAAAATAAAAACCTTCTGGCAATTTGATGATCGAGTTACCGCACCACTGCATGGTTTTAAAGGTGTGCATGATTATTATGGTAGAAGTAGTGCGCGCCAGTATTTAAAAGAAATTAAAAAACCAACCTTGATGATACATGCTCTGGATGATCCCTTTATGCAGCGAGATAGCGTGCCCGATGAATCGGAATTATCGAATTCAATAGAACTAGAGCTAAGCAAGCATGGTGGGCATATTGGATTTATAGCAGGAAGTTTAAATAAACCAGTTTTCTGGTTGCCGCAGAGGATATCTGAGTACATTTATAAATATATAGAGTGAGAGCAAGTTCATTTATAAGTATCTATACATGGTGGAGTGGATATGTGGGTATAAAAAACTTTGTTTGAGTAGATGCGTTGGACTTGATTTAGATAAAGAATATTTTAATGTGTTTCCTGATAAGATGAGAAGCGGTCGGATTCTTATATCTGATGTATAAATAATTAGAGGATTCCTCATGTTAGTTAAAGACATAATGACAACAAACCTACGTACAGTAACTTCCGATAAAAAACTGGGCGAAGTGGTTTCAC
>JBEQLM010000035.1:0-11118 GCA_040325975.1 Gammaproteobacteria bacterium
CACCCTACCGCTGCTCTGGCTGGGGCTTTTCTTCTCATTTTTCGATGTATTTACGAATACCCAGTCCAGTCTTATTGGTGCCATGCTCGGATATATGATTCTCTGGAGCGTCTTCCAGATTTTTAAAATTGTCACTGGTAAAGAAGGCATGGGTTTCGGTGATTTTAAATTATTAGCTGCGCTAGGTGCCTGGCTGGGATGGGAACTACTGCCACAAATTATTCTACTCTCCTCGCTAGTTGGTGCTATAACTGGTATTTTTATGCTCATCACTGGCCTAACCAGGAGACAGCAACCCATCCCTTTCGGTCCCTATCTGGCTGCCGCTGGCTGGATAGCTTTAATCTGGGGACATGACATTAATCGTCTTTATCTTTCTTCCATTCAATAATGTTGAAGATTGGCCTGACGGGAGGTATTGGTAGCGGAAAATCAACAGTCGCTGAAATGTTTTCCAATTTAGGCATCACTGTCATTGATGCTGATATCATCGCCCACCAACTTACGCAATCAGGAACTGACAGCTTCAAAGAGATAAAACAACTACTTGGTGAAGAATTTATTACTAAAGATGGCGAACTTGATAGAAAAAAAATAGCGCAAACTATCTTTTCAAACCCCTCAAAAAAAATTACCCTTGAAAAAATCCTGCACCCCAGAATCAAGCAGCGCATGCTGCAAGAGATTGAGCAAGGCAAATCAAGTCATTATATTATTCTGGTAATTCCTCTACTTTTAGAGAGCGACTTCACCGATTTAGTCGATCGAATTATCGTTATTGATGCCGATTATGACTTAAGAATAAAACGTACCCAACAGCGTGATGATCGTACTGAAGAGCAAATAAAAGACATCATGAGCCACCAGCTCGACCGTGAACATCGCCTGCAACAAGCTGACGATATTCTAAATAATAATGGTGATCTTAAAGACTTAAGTGATGCAGTGACTCGCCTTCACCGAAAATATATGACTATGCCTAGCTGAAAACTGGATCAATAATTTTGAATATGGCAAGATTTATGCAAGAATCACCCACCAATCAGCATTAAGACAATATACAGTGACAAAGTTATACACATACGAACAACCTACCAACGAACGCATTAGAGGTTTTCTACGCCTGGAAAAGCTGTTTCGACAGTATGATTTCCATCTAAGGCAAGGCAGCACATGGAATAACGCCATTGCCATTGACTCAATCAATGAGCTCCTCGCCTTAACCAACCGATCAGACACCAAACTCGAGGTGCTAAAAGAACTCGAACGGCAACATACACGTTTACAACGACTGTCAAAGCGGACCCAAATTGACCAGACTCAACTTGAATCACTGCTCGAAAAACAGAAATATTTAATCCAGGCGCTTCATTCAATACAGGGACAAATGGGTCAAAGCATACAGTCTGTAGAACTTCTCTCGGCGATAAGACAAAAAAATTCCATACCGGGCTGCACCTGTGATTTTGACCTGCCTGCTTACCAGTTCTGGCAAAGTCTACCTGATCAGGTTCGCAAGAGTCATATCCAAAAATGGTTTGAACCTTTCAGTGTTCTTGATCAATCCATCCATTTAATCTTAGATATATTACGCCACAGCGTAGAAGATACTGATGAAGTTGCCACTAATGGTTTTTTCCAGAAATCTATCGATACCAATCAAGCCATTCAGCTATTGAGAATAAAGATTGAACCAAATAGTGGCTACTACCCAGAGATAAGTGCCGGTAAACACCGTTTTTCTATTCGTTTTATGAGCAATAAAGGCTCTTCGGCACGCCCCGAGCAATGCAACGAAAATATAAACTTCAAACTTAATTTGTGTACTATCTAACCATAGATTAACGATTTTCTGCTCACCAATAAAATCAGCCGGGATTCCAAAGCGCTCCAATAGCTGCAACGCCCTGACCACCTGCTAACCAGGCTTTTTCAGTATCATCTATTGAGACGCCACCCAAAGCATAAACAGGCACATTCACCTGAGCAATCATTTCTGAAAATTGCTGCCAGCCTAAGGGCGTTATATCTGGATGTGACATTGTTGCCTGTACGGGTGACAACACCATGAAATCAACTCCTAGTGCCTGTGCATCCATCATTTCCTGCACATTGTGACAAGAAGCTGAAAGGTAATCGCAGTCTGGTCTTTCTGTAAATTGCTGTAGCTTTCTACTATTCAGATGCAGACAAGCAGGCGTAATAATGTGATTGAGTTCATCTGGCATATTAAACATAAGCCTGACATTTGATTGCTCACATAGATCAGTCGCCAGTTTTACAATTTCGGTGCTCTGCTTCTCATTCACTGTTTTCAGCCATTCATGAGTTAATCTAAGTTGCGCCAGTCGAATACCGCTATCAATAGCGCGTCCAAGACGTTCTTCAAACTCATGAATCGAGCCAAATTTTCCTGTAATCAGATAATGTTCGGGTAAATTTAATGCCTGGATAATGGCAACATTCGCCGCAGGAAATTCGGCTTGATTCAGTTGATCAATGGCCTGCCAGCGTATCGCTTGTCCTTCTCGGCCTACTGGCTTGCCTGTATAATCATCCACCTTCCAGACATCAAGTAAAATAGTCTTATCTGGATACTGGTGCATTATTTTTATCAAAGGACGGTATGAATTTGCACAAATGCCAAGTTCCTCATCAAGCTCTCTTAATAGCGCCTGTTGAACTGACTCGCCAGACTCCAGCTTGCCACCAGGAAATTCCCACAAACCACCCTGATGCGCATCGGGCGCACGCTGACTGATTAGAATTTCATTATTGTTATTAACTACAGCCGCGGCAGCAACATGAATAACTTTATTACTCAAGAGACTAGCTACGGTAGTCTGAATTGATGGTTACATAATCGTGAGATAAGTCGGTGGTCCAGATTGTGGTTGATATATCACCACGACCAAGAACAACTTTAATGGTGATCTCAGATTGATCCATAACCCGTTGACCGGCTTCTTCTGTATAAGCCGCATCTCGACAACCACCACTGACAATACAGACATCATCAAGATAAATGCTGACATCATCCACTATAAGGTCTTCAATGCCTGCTCTACCAACGGCAGCAAGAATTCTTCCCCAGTTTGGATCACTGGCAAACAAGGCGGTTTTAACCAACGGTGAATGTGCAATCGTGTATGCAACATCACGTGCTTCACTCAGTGAGGCAGCAGTAACCACATTTACACTAACAAATTTTGTCGCACCTTCGCCGTCACGAATTATCGATTGAGCAAGATGCAAACACACTTCATTGATGGCCTGTGAAAAAACAACAGCATCATTACTGTCAGCATCAATAACTGCTGATTCAGAAGCTCCGGAAGCCATCAATATGCAGGCATCATTAGTTGATGTATCACTATCGACGGTAATCGAATTAAAACTTTTTGCCACAGCATCATCAAGACATTGTTGCAAATAACTGGTTTCAACTTTGGCATCGGTACCAATAAAGGCCAGCATGGTCGCCATATTCGGGCAAATCATACCCGAACCCTTTGTAATACCAGTGATTGTGATCAGTTTGCCATCAATGGTGATCTGTTGGGATACTGCCTTAGCGACCGTATCCGTAGTCATAATCCCCTGTGCTGCGTCCATCCAGTTATTAATCGCTAACTGCTGGCTAACAAGCTTCACGCCAGAATCCAGAACATCCATAGGCATTGGTTCGCCTATAACGCCGGTAGAAAAAGGTAAAACTTCTTTGGTATTACATTGAAGAGCCCTGGCCACCCATTCACAGGTTTGCACGGCATCCTGAATGCCTTGCTCTCCGGTTCCTGCATTGGCATTACCCGAGTTAATTAAAAGCGCTCTGGGCTGAGTTTGGACAAGATGTTGTTTTGCGACTACGACAGGGGCAGCGCAAAATGCATTTTTTGTGAATGTAGCCGCACAGCTTGAATCTGAGTTTATTTTGATGAGCACAAGATCATCGCGCCCATTGGATTTAATGCCACAAGCAACTGACGCGAGTTCAATTCCTGCAACAGGAAGAATATTGACGGGTTCTAAAAGACCGACTGCCACAGTACACCTTTATAAAATAATATTAACGATTAGCTCAGCTTACCATGACATTGCTTGAATTTTTTACCTGAACCACACCAGCATGGTTCATTACGACCTACTTTTCTCTCACCACGAACAAAAGGCTGCTCTGAAGTTGTTTCATTTTCAGCCTGCTGATCCTGATGCATACCATCCGCCTGATCATGCTGATAATTAACGTTCTCAGTCTGCGCCTGGCCGCGTTCTTCAATATTTTCAACTTCTTCGCGTGCCTGAATTTTCACTTTTGACAGAATAGAAATGGCCTCATGCTTAATCTTATCCAGCATCTCAGAAAACATTTCAAAAGACTCGCGTTTGTATTCCTGCTTTGGATCTTTCTGTGCGTAACCACGCAAACCAATACTCTGCCGCAAATAATCCATGGCTGCCAGATGTTCCTTCCAAATTCTGTCGAGAACATTTAACAATACATATTTTTCATAATTGCGGATACCTTCTTCACCCGCCAATAACTCCTTCGCATGATAATCTTCAACCAGGGTATCCAGAATACGACGACGTAAACCATCCTCATTTAAATCATCTTCTTTATCCAACCAATGCTGAATACGCATATCACTACCAAATTCTTCATTCAGCGCATTTTCAAGACCCTTTATATCCCACTGCTCATCCAGAGTGCCGGGGGCAATAAAACTTGAAATAACATCATTCAGCACGTCTTCGCGAATAGCTTTGACGATACCGGACAAATCATTATCTGACATCATTTCATTACGTTGCGCATAGACTACCTTGCGTTGATCATTGGCGACATCATCATAATCCAGTACCTGCTTACGAATATCAAAGTTATGCCCTTCAACCTTACGCTGCGCATTTTCAATAGCACGATTTACCCATGGATGCTCGATCGCTTCACCATGTTGCATACCCAGTTTTTTCATCAATCCAGCAACACGATCCGAAGCAAAAATTCGCATCAAATCATCTTCTAGCGATAAATAGAAACGGGTTGAACCGGGATCACCCTGACGGCCCGAGCGACCACGTAACTGGTTATCAATACGTCTGGACTCGTGTCGTTCACTACCAATAACGTGTAAGCCACCTGCTTCAATGACTATTTGGTGTCTCTCTTTCCATTTGGCATTAATCTCATCAAGCCCGGATTGGTTTGCGTCTATATTTTTCGCCAATTCCGCATCCAGGTTTCCACCTAAAACAATATCTGTACCACGACCCGCCATATTGGTAGCAATCGTAACTGCACCCGGCCGCCCTGCCTGCTCAATAATATGAGCTTCATTCTCATGCTGTTTAGCATTCAATACATTGTGCTGAATTTTTTCCTGCTGTAGACGCTTGGCAATTAATTCTGAAACTTCAATAGAAGCAGTACCCACTAATACTGGCTGCTGGCATTGAACACAACCGCGTACATCCTCAACAATCGCTTCATATTTTTCTTCCTGAGTAAGAAAAACAAGGTCAGTGTTATCCTTACGAATCATTGGCTGATTGGTCGGGATCAAAACCACTTCGAGATTATAAATCTGCATCAACTCACTGGCTTCTGTATCCGCAGTACCAGTCATACCGGATAAATTGTTGTACAAACGGAAATAGTTCTGAAATGTGATAGATGCCAGTGTCTGATTTTCACTTTGTATTTTCACATTTTCTTTAGCTTCAACCGCCTGATGTAACCCTTCAGACCAGCGTCGGCCCGGCATGGTTCTGCCAGTAAACTCATCAACAATAACAACTTCACCATTCTGGATAATGTAGTGAACATCTTTCTGAAATAAGACACTAGCTCGTAGCGCCGAGTTAAGATAATGAATGAGGTTTATGTTGTTTGTACTATATAAACTTTCGTTGGCAGGCAGGATGCCTTCCTCAACAAGAATATCTTCAACACGTTGATGACCCTGCTCAGTAATATGTACCGAACGATTCTTCTCATCGACAGAAAAATCACCTTCTTCTATTGCATCTTTTTCTTCTTTGTACTCACCCTGCTCCAGATGCTTCACAACTTCCTTGAACTTTACATGTAACTCGCTACTATCATTGACTGCGCCTGAAATAATTAATGGCGTTCTAGCTTCGTCGATAAGAATTGAATCCACCTCATCGACGACAGCAAAATTCAACTCACGCTGAACCTTCTCTTCCGTAGTAAAGGCCATATTATCCCTGAGATAATCAAAACCAAATTCATTATTAGTACCGTAGGTAATGTCGGCAGAATAAGCCTGTTTTTTTTCTTCGGAACTCATACCACCTATGCTGACACCGGTGGTTAAACCCAAAAAGCCGTATAAACGCCCCATCCATTCTGCATCACGACTGGCCAGATAATCATTGACGGTGACAACGTGCACACCCTTGCCCGACAATGCATTGAGATAAGCAGCCAGTGTAGCCACCAATGTTTTACCTTCACCAGTGCGCATTTCAGCGATTTTACCGTTGTGCAAAACCATTCCGCCAATTAACTGCACGTCGAAATGCCTCATCTTGAGCGCACGCTTACCCGCTTCGCGTGCTGTTGCAAACGCTTCTGGTAGTAAATCATCCAGCGTTTCGCCCTGCTGGTAACGCTCACGATATTCAATCGTTTTTGCTGCCAACTGCTCATCACTCAAAGCTGATATTTCTGCCTCAAGTTGATTAATTTTTTGGACGGTTTTTTGGTGCTGCCTAACTATTCGATCGTTACGACTACCAAATACTTTACGGAAAACTTTGTTTATCATTTTAGAAAAATAACCTGTGACAAAACACCGAGCCAATAAGCTCGTTACTTAGATGGAATTAATAGCGTATTATGCCCGAGAAGCGGTCTCCGGTCATGGGAATTACACGAATAATTGCTTAGCTACTGGCTTGAACAAATTTAAGAGGATCAACCTGACGGCCGTTGAGTAAAACCTCAAAATGCACATGTGGGCCTGTTGAACGACCTGTCGAACCCATTAATGAAATAGTCTGACCATTCTCGACGGCATCACCAACTTTGACGAGAATCTTTGCATTGTGACCATATCGAGTGATATAGCCATTACCATGGTTAATCTCTACAAGATTACCATAGCCATATCTTGAACTAGCCCAGGTTATGACGCCTGCCGATACAGCTATAATCTCACTGCCGTCTCTACCGGCAAAATCTACACCCTTATGCATGCTGAGTTTCCCAGAAAATGGATCAGTACGCATACCGTAATACGATGATGTCCAGCCTTTAACAATTGGACGGCCTGAAGGCCTGGTTTCATTCTTTACCTGTTTAGTCATCAATACATCTTCCAGAATTGATAACTGTTGCTCACGACTATCCAGTTGATCACTCAAATCACCCAGTACATTCTCAAATTCAACAGAAATTGAACTTTCTGACTCACGAGGCCCACCAAATGCAGGATTATGGGTAAAATTAAATTCCTTGGAATCTAGTTTGGATATTCTCACTAATCGCTCACCCAAAGCATCCAGACGAGTAACATGAGCCTGCATCACACCCAATCGAGCCGCCAGCGCATCAAGCTCGGATTGCGCATTGGTACGCGCTTTTGCAATCATATTCTTCTGTTGTACGAGTTCTTTTTCCACATCTGCGAGCTGATTTATTTGCCCGGAACTCGTTCCCCACCAGAAGCCAGCCACTACTATAATGCTCAAAAAACCAGACAATAAGATGCCAGATGCCATCAAGCCCATCTGCCAACGTACAGGTCTACCGCGATACTTCCCTACAAAAATGATATTCATATTATAATTTCAATAACCATGGTTATTATGATGGTAGCCTATTTTATAAGATAATCAGCACTATGAAGCTTTTCAATCAACAATTAAATTCTGCACTTATATCAAAATCAAATCAATTAGAGCAACTCACCTCTATTCTAAACAGTGAATTACCTGCCGAAACCGGTGGACATTACCACGTTGCGGGCGTAGATAATAGCACACTCGTTATTATCACTGACTCTCCCGTCTGGGCAACTCGGTTACGCCAACTTGGTCCATTAATTATACAAACAGCAAACAACAAGACGAATAAAGAGTTCCAGCATGTGCGGATTATCAGCCGACATGGGTCAATAAAAGCACCTAACCTTGATAATCAGACTATAAATCGTGTGCTCAGTAACAAGTCAGCTGAACAAATAGCTCAAACTGCTGCGCACATCGAAGACAAAGAACTCAAACAAGCGCTTCTGAAGTTTTCTAAACGTGGTAAAAAATTAGACTAGAATGCCTGAATAGGCTGTGTATATGAAATAGGTGAAGAAGCATTTTCATCTTCAAAAGTAACCTCTTCCCATGCTGACTCATCAGCAATTAATGCTTTCAGCAATTTATTATTCAGCGCATGACCTGAGCGATAACCTGAAAAAGCACCTACCAGGCTGTGCCCCAACAAATATAAATCTCCAATGGCATCAAGGATTTTGTGTTTAACGAACTCATCTTCGTAACGTAAACCGTCTTCATTAAGTACACGATATTCATCGACAACAATGGCATTATCAATACTTCCGCCAAGCACTAAATTCTGCGCTCTCAAACGCTCAATATCATTCATAAAACCAAAAGTACGAGCACGACTCACCTCTTTTACAAAAGAAGTGGTTGAGAAATCAATTTCTGCTTTACAGGGCATGCCCTTGAAGACGGGATGGTCAAAATCAATGGAAAACCCCACTTTGAAACCTTCAAAGGGGTCAAAACGTGCCCACTTGTCATCTTCTTCAACCAGAATAGGTTTTTTAATTCGAATAAAACGCTTCGGTGCTTCTTGCTCAGCAATACCCGCAGACTGAATCAGAAATACGAAAGGTCCAGAACTACCATCCATAATAGGTACTTCACCAGCACTCACATCAACGTAAGCATTATCAATGCCTAAGCCCGCCATAGCTGACAACAAATGCTCAACTGTAGAAATACGCACACCATTTTGTTCCAGTGTGGTAGATAAAGTTGTAGGTCCTACGTTTTCAGCGGTGGCTACAATCTCAACTGGCTCATTCATGTCTACACGACGAAAAACTATCCCTGTATCCGGTTGTGCGGGACGCAATGTCAAGTAAACCTTCTCACCTGAGTGCAAACCAACACCGGTTGCACGAATTACATTTTTTAGTGTTCTTTGTTTAATCAACGTTTTAAATCCTGAGAAATTATATGCGGCTCATTTCTGAGCACGTGGAACCAGCCCCATATTTTCACATATTTCAGGCGACAATTGCAGTACTTTTCACCACCATCGCACCATTATTACCAAAACAACGCCTTACTCATCGTAAGCTATTGTTTTATAGTGACTAATCAGCCTGGCGACGTAAAAATGCTGGTATATCCAACATGCTTTCATCATATTCACCAGAGCGTCCGTTGGTATTTTTACGCTGCACAGCTGGTTTTTCCAATTGACCATAGTCAACCCCACCATCCGTATTCCGTGGCACAACATTAATTTCTGGATTTTTAGCCATTTGAGGCACACCAAGACCGGTCGCTACAACAGTGACCCGCAACTCTTCACCCAATGTATCGTCAATAGCTGTACCCATAACAACTGTTGCATCATCAGAAGCAAAAGAGCTAACTACCGCTCCAATATCCTGGAATTCACCCAGGGTCATATTGGCACCCGTCACATTCACCAGAATACCTCTAGCACCAGATAGATTTACGTCCTCTAACAATGGACTTGCAACAGCAGCCTGGGCAGCCTCTTGAGCACGATTATCACCGACAGCCTTACCCGACCCCATCATACCCATGCCCATTTTCGACATTACAGTACGCACATCAGCAAAGTCGACATTTATCACACCGGGGTTGGTGATCAGCTCTGTAATCCCCTGAACCGCTCCGCTTAAAACATCATTAGCGCCATTAAATGCATGCATCAAATCAAAATCACGACCATAGACATCTAACAACTTGTCATTAGGTATAGTGATCAATGAATCGACATTTTGTGTTAACTCTTTAATTCCGTTCATCGCAATTTTCATGCGAGAAGGACCTTCAAAAGTAAATGGTTTAGTTACCACTCCAACCACCAATATACCCATTTCTCGTGCTAACTGAGCAACAATCGGTGCTGCACCCGTTCCGGTACCACCACCCATTCCTGCGGTAATGAACAACATATCGGTATTAGCTATCGCACCTTGAATCAATTCACGATCTTCAATTGCCGCCTGCTGCCCCACTTCAGGGGTGGCCCCTGCACCTAATCCTTTCGTGATATTGCAACCAATCTGCAATGATTTGGTTCCTGTTATTTTGGTCAATGCCTGAGCATCTGTGTTGGCGCAAATAAAATCTACACCCTCAATGCCACTAGCGACCATATGTTTAACTGCGTTACCACCACCACCACCTACACCCATTACTTTGATGACGGCGTCCTGTGCTACTGAGTCCATAAATTCAAACATAAGCATTCACCTTTCTCTGTTTGTTATTATTATTTATTCCGGCAAAACACCGGGCCATATTTAAATCTTTCTGCACTAAATTTCTTACCCATTTTTTCACTAAAAATTCCCCTGAAACCAACTCTTCATTCTTCCCAATACACCTTTGACTCCACCTTCCATCATAATGTGATTTGTTCCCACATTTCGATGCTGACTACCGAACAACAACAAACCAACACCTGTTGCATGAATTGGGTTACTAACTACATCCGATAGTCCTGTTACATATTGCGGCACTCCCAAACGAACTGGCATGTGGAAAATTTCCTCCGCCAGATCAATCACTCCTTCCATTTTTGAACTGCCACCTGTCATGACAATGCCCGCTGCAATAATTTCTTCAAATCCACTCTTACGTAATTCAGACTGCACCAGTGTTAGTAACTCTTCATAACGTGGTTCAACTACCTCTGCTAAAGTCTGGCGCGATAATTTACGTGGAGGACGATCACCCACACTCGGCACCTCAATAGTTTCTTCTGGATTAGCTAACTGACGTAAAGCGCAGGCAAACTTAATTTTAATTTCGTTGGCATATTGCGTAGGTGTGCGTAACGCCACTGCAATATCATTC
>JBEQLM010000360.1:0-1800 GCA_040325975.1 Gammaproteobacteria bacterium
GGCAACTTCGGCGGCACTCATTTCTGGTTGTTTATCGTAAGTAGGTACATCCGGTGAATTGATCATAATGTGATCTTCACCGGCGAAGGGTTTTTTCTTGCCACCGTTGAAGAAGTAGGTGACGTGCGCGTATTTCTCGGTTTCGGCACAATGTAGTTGCTTGAAGCCTGCACGACTAACTACCGATGCCACTGTCGATTGTGGACGCTCTGGTGCGTAACCGATGGGTAATAAAAACTCGGGGTCGTATTCTGTTAAACAGGTGACTGTTGCACCGACATAACCACCGAGCTTAAAGGATTCAAAGTCAGCCTGACTTAGAGCGGCGGCCAACTGACGTGGTCGATCATTACGGAAATTGAAGAAGATAACGCTGTCACCCGATTCAACCAGCTCTGCATCGGCCAGTACCGTGGGTTTAATGAACTCATCGGTTTCATCAAGAGCATAGGCGGCCTCGATCGCGTATCGAGCAGTTTCTGCCTGTATACCTTCACCCTGCACCATTGCTTTCCAGGCCAGCTCGGTTCTATCCCAGCGGTTATCTCTGTCCATCGCATAATAACGACCAGAAACCGTTGCGATGCAACCACCGGCATCTTCCAATGCGCCTTCAAGTTCATTCAAATAAACCATGGCTGACATCTGTGCGGTGTCACGACCATCGGTAATCATGTGTACCACGGGTTTGGCTTTGCGATCCGCGCACATTTTGATCATGGCCAGTAAATGGTTGATGTGACTGTGGACACCACCATCGGATACCAGTCCAACCAGATGTACTGGGCGGTCACGGCTATTGGCATCTTCTATCGCAGCAATCAGTGCTGCATTCTCGAAGAATTCACCACTTTCGATTTCATCGTTAATGCGCACCAGATCCTGACGCATGACTGCGCCACAACCCAGGGTCATGTGACCTACTTCGGAATTACCCATCTGACCATCGGGTAAGCCGACGGCTTCGCCACAGGCGTCCAGCGTGGTGTGTGGGTTTTTGGAGAAATATTCGTCCAGTCTTGGTGTGTTGGCTTCCTGAACCGCATTGTTGAGGCGGCTGGGATTAACTCCAACACCATCAAGGATAATCAGAAGCGTCGGCCTGCGAGGTACAATTCTTGTTTCGGGCACTAGAGTTTTTCCTGCTGTGTTATGTCGTTATTCATTGCATCGAATTTTACACTATCGCGCTGTTGACATGAAGACGCAGACTTAGGACAACTCTAATTAATCCTTATCACGGTCATTTTCTGACTCTCTACGCTCCATATCGTCGAACATTTTGTCCACTTCTGCTTCGCTCTGGAAACCGGATTCTTCTTCGACGATCTCGTAATCAGCTGCATCCGCTTCTGTACGAGCGATTCTTTCCTTGAGGAAAATCCGCGCCATGATCAGTCCGGCTTCAAACAGAAATAGCATAGGCACAGCCAATAGTGTCTGTGAAATGACATCTGGAGGTGTGATCAGCATGCCGATAACAAAAGCACCAACCACTATATACGGGCGTTTTGTTGCTAGCCGCTTTGGCGTGGTAGCACCTGCTGCAATCAGTAAAAAGGTCGCTACGGGAATTTCAAAGGCTAAACCAAAAGCGAAAAAGATGGCGATGACAAAATCCAGATACTGACCGATGTCAGTCATCACCTCGACACCTTCGGGTGTTACGCCCAAAAAGAAATCGAACAAAATAGGCAGGATAAGAAAATGTGCAAAAGCGATGCCGCAATAAAACAATAATATACTGGAGGTTAATAAAGGCACGGCCAGACGTTTTTCGTGTTTGTATAAACCAGGCGC
>JBEQLM010000361.1:0-1765 GCA_040325975.1 Gammaproteobacteria bacterium
GCGGAGTCATTGACGAGCGCATTCCATTGCGTGGCGTCAACAGTAGATAAGGAATCTACTGTGCTGAGTTTCATTTATTTCTATTTGTTGTGTGCGAGTGCATCCAGATATTTTTCAGCATCTAGTGCCGCCATACAACCAGTACCAGCCGAAGTAATCGCCTGACGGTATACGTGATCCATAACATCACCGGCTGCAAATACACCGGGTACGCTGGTTGCGGTGGCATTGCCGGAAGTGCCGCTTTGCACTTTGATGTAACCGTTATTTATTTCAAGCTGGTCGCCGAAGATACCAGTATTAGGCGCATGACCGATAGCAACAAATATGCCGTGCACATCTATGTCTTTGGTGCTGCCGTCCTGCGTATTTTTCAAACGCATGCCGGTGACGCCACTGTCATCTCCAAGTACTTCATCAAGATTATTGTTCCATTCAATGGTGACGTTGCCATTTTTGGCTTTCTCCATGATGTGATCTTGCAGAATTTTTTCTGAACGCAGGCTGTCGCGACGATGAACCAGTACTACTTCATCGGCAATATTAGAAAGGTACAGTGCTTCTTCAACAGCGGTATTACCGCCACCGATAACCGCCACTTTCTGACCACGGTAGAAGAAACCATCACAGGTTGCACAGGCTGAAACGCCTTTGCCTTTGAAAGCTTCTTCCGATTCCAGACCCAGATACATAGCACTGGCACCAGTAGCAATGATCAGCGCATCACAGGTATAGGAGCCTGAATCGCCGGTCAGTTTTAATGGACGTTCACTGAAATCGACTGAGCTGATCTGGTCGAAAATGATTTCAGTACCAAAACGCTCGGCGTGGGCTTTCATGCGTTCCATTAATTCAGGACCCTGTACGCCTTTATCATCGCCTGGCCAGTTATCAACCTCGGTAGTGGTAGTGAGCTGGCCGCCCATTTCCATGCCGGTAATCATAACTGGCTCAAGGTTGGCGCGTGCGCCATAGACTGCGGCGGTGTAACCAGCGGGGCCGGAGCCGAGGATAAGTAATCGTGCGTGGCGAGTTTCGCTCATGGTGTTCTCCTGAAATCTGTATATTGAATCGATGTTCTAAATTGGGCTGTATATTAGCAAATCTTAAATCATATGCGCACGTATATTAGTAAGGTTATATTAATGGTGGATTAAAATTTGCCTTCTTTTATAGAATAACTAAAGTGTACCGATCTGTTTGATGGGAATATGAATCAATGATGAAAATAGGAATACCTAAAGAGACGATGCAGGGTGAAGGCCGTGTGGCCTTGATTCCTGTTGATTGCAAGATGTTGGTAGCCGCGGGGCATGCTGTTTATATTCAACAGGATGCAGGTTTGAGTAGTGGTTATATTGATGCAGATTATATGGCTGCGGGAGTTGAGCTGCTGGATTCAGCTAAAGCACTTTATGCCGAGGCTCAACTGGTGGTGAAGGTAAAGCAGCCATTGGCGCATGATTTAAAATATTTGAGAAATGATCATCTGCTTTTTAGTTATCTGCATCTCGCTGCGGATAAGTTGCTGGTTGAACAGCTGTGCAAACTGGGTTTAACCGCTATTCCTTTTGAAGTAATTTCTAATGATAAAGCGGAGCACCCACTATTAGCACCGATGAGTGCCATCGCCGGGCGTTTATCGGTTATCAGAGGCGCACGTTTGTTGTTTGGTACCTCCGGTGGTCGAGGTATTTTGCTGGGAGGTGTTGATGGTGCTGAGCGCGGACGGGTGGTGGTGCTGGGTGCAGGCGTCGCGGGTAGT
>JBEQLM010000362.1:0-1739 GCA_040325975.1 Gammaproteobacteria bacterium
GAATGTACGTAAAGTGATTTTTCTACTCATTTCCACCGGCATGGCCGAACTGGTGCTATTTGCACTAGCATTGCTAACCGGCTTGCCACTTCCCCTGCTTGCAGTACATTTACTTTGGTTAAATCTTGTCACTAATGGAATTCAAGATGTCGCGCTAGCTTTCGAACCCGGAGAAGGCCATGAATTGAATCATCCACCACGGCCACCAAAAGATCCTATTTTTAACCGGATAATGGTAGAGCGTGTTGTCATCTCTGCACTAGTAATAGGCATAGTCGCCTTTTTCCTCTTCCAGTATTTATTAAATCAGGGCTATAGCGTGGATGAAGCGCGCAACGGTACGCTATTGCTGATGGTGCTGTTTGAAAACATTCATGTATTTAACTGTCGTTCAGAGACACGCTCGGTATTTCGTCATAATCCACTACACAATCCTATACTTTTATTTGGTACGGTGGCGGCACAGCTCATTCATATCGCCGCTATGTATACGCCATGGATTAGTGATGTGCTACACATCCAACCAGTCTCCCCTCAGCACTGGATACAGCTACTGGGATTAGCTCTTACTGTTTTGGTAGTGATGGAATTGCACAAAGCAGTACGTTGGATAAGAAAAATCGGATCATAATGAATTATTAAAGATAATTAATACTAAGATGGAAGAAATCGAATGCCATAGTTTCTGATTATAGTCTGTATTATCTTTGTACATCGATAGCGTCTACTAATGTAGAAATTTTAAATTCTTCACCTGTATCTACAGAAATAACATTGTTTTTTTCGTCTTCATGTAACGGCTGCCAGTTGGAAATCTGGTATTCGAGCACAGCAAGATCGGCATCTGAAATATCATCGCCTCTTTTGACAATCCGTTGTCGCAGGACTTTTTCAGGTGCGGTAATTTCTAAAATGATATAAGTAATGTTTAATCGCTCAGCCAGCTGTTGAAAAGGTTCTCGCTGCTCATAGTTTAAAAAAGTAGCATCAACAATAACACTGTAGCCCGATTCAATTACCTGTGAAGTAAGTTGCAATAGTTTTGCATAAGTTTGCTGCGATGCCTGCCTGCTATAAATACCGGCATTAATTTTGTTTGAAGCTTTTTCGTTGTTGTTTAATGGAACAGAAAACAATCGTTTGCGCTCAACATCAGAACGTATACGAATCATAGCCATAGCATCTACCAGCTGCTGAGAGACGGTACTTTTACCTGAGGCGGATAAACCGCGCATTATAATGATTTTGGCTGATGTCTCCTGTATATATGTGCTTGCCAGTTGAAGGTAGGACTCGAACTCTGTGAGTACTTGTTGTCTATCCTCTTCCAAAATACTTATCTGTTCAAGTCGCAGAGCATCGACTTTGGCTCGAACCAATGCACGATAACAAAGATAAAATGGCAAAACGGCAAGGCCTGCATAATCCCCGGTGACTTCGAGATAACTGTTCAGAAAACGACTGGCCAGTTGAGTTTGTTTTCGATCCTGCAAGTCCATAATCAGAAAAGCCACTTCACTAATGACGTCAATCCAGCGTAAGTGTGAATTAAACTCAATGCAGTCGAATGCTGTCGGCCCGTTCTCCAGCCAGACCAGATTACGCAAATGCATATCACCATGACATTCACGAACAAAACCACCAGCTTTACGTTGCGCGAATAGAGATTGCAGTGCATGAAAGGTTGCTTGGCTCCAGCGTTCCAACTCGGCAAGTGAGTGCAGCGCTTTTGCATTGGT
>JBEQLM010000363.1:0-1709 GCA_040325975.1 Gammaproteobacteria bacterium
AGCAAAGTTTTACCGGTACCCGGCGCACCCACCATCAACACGCCACTGGGAATCTTGCCGCCCAGCTTCTGGAATTTACTCGGGTCTTTTAAAAATTCGACCAGTTCAGCCACTTCTTCTTTGGCTTCTTCGGCACCGGCAACATCATCAAAAGTCACCTTGATTTGATCTTCACCCAACATGCGCGCCTTGCTCTTGCCAAACGACATAGCGCCACGACCACCGCCGCCGCCCTGCATTTGACGCATGAAGAACACCCAGACACCAATCAACAACAGGAACGGGAACCATGAAATCAGCATTTGCACCCAGATCGACTGACCTTCTGGTGGCGCGCCTGTTATTTCAACATTGTGCGAGAGCAAATCACCAACCATGGCGGTATTACTGGTCTCAGGGCTATAGGTACTAAATGTACCGCCACTACCCAATTTACCTTTGATGTCACGACCATTAATCGTGGTCTGAGCGACCTGACCCTGTTTCACCATTTCAATAAATGTTGAATAAGGAATAACCTGTGGCGGTGTTGTTGGCTTGCTAAAATTGCTGAATACAGACAGTAGAACCACTGCAATAACAGCCCATAAAACAAGATTCTTGGCGAGATCGTTCAATCTAAAACTCCGAAGTATGACGGGACTATATTAGTCTCTGTTAACGTTACTATAATTTATAACCAGTTGCCAGCACGTATATTTCCCGACTTCTTGCTCTCGAAGCCTTGGGTTTACGCACCACCACCCTTGTAAAACTTTCTTTCAGCGCCTTGTGGTATTCATCAAAGCCTTCGCCCTGAAATAGCTTAACCAGCATTCCGCCGCCCTTTTTGAGCACACGTTGTGACAAATCCAGGGTTAATTCAGCCAAATAATAGGCGCGTGGAATATCGACGACATCCATGCCACTGATATTGGGGGCCATATCTGAAAAAACAAGGTCTGCCTTATCTTTTCCTATGACTGCCATCAAATCATTCAGCGCCTCATCTTCCCTGAAGTCACCCTGTATGATGTGAACATCATCGATTGGTTCCATCGGCAAAATATCAAGTGCGATCATTTTGCCCTTTTTACCCAATAGCTTGACAGCATATTCCGTCCAGCCACCGGGAGCCGCACCAAGATCAATCACTGTCATACCCGGCTTTAATATGTGATCTTTTTCCTGAATCTCGATCAACTTATAAATCGCACGCGAGCGATAGCCATCCTTCTGAGAACGCTGAACATACTCATCGTCGAAATGTTCTTTTAACCACTGTTTACTGCTTTTACTGCGACTCATTGACTATGACTCATGATATAGTTCGCAACTTATTAAATGCTCTCGGCTTTCAACATGTCTTTAACAAAAAATCAAATTAAAACTCTGCGCGGCCTCTGCCACTCACTCAAACCCGTCATCATGATTGGTCAAAAGGGTCTGACCAGTGAAGTGCTCGATGAACTCGAAATTGCCATCAGCCATCACGAATTAGTAAAGATTAAGATCGCCATGGATGACCGCGATGCTCGAAAGGAAATGATAAAAAATATTTGCGAGCAAAGCCAATCGGAAAACGTGCAAGTTATCGGTAAAACCGTCTCTGTCTACCGTAAAAATGCAGAAAAACCTGTTATCGAACTGCCAAAATAAAATACACAACAAACCTATATATACTTTATCTCGACAATTTCAAGGCTTCTCAAACCACCTGGCGTTTGAAT
>JBEQLM010000364.1:0-1678 GCA_040325975.1 Gammaproteobacteria bacterium
GTTTTGAGAAAACTGGTGTACATGCAATGACTTTGTCATCGCATAAGTTTTACGGACCGATGGGTGCAGGGGCTTTGATTGTTGATAAATGTGTGCCTATGCATTCCTTGTTACAAGGTGGCTCACAGGAAAAAGGATTACGAGCAGGTACGGAAAATGTGCCTGCCATCGTTGGTTTTGGCATGGCGGCAGAGTTGGCTGCACAGGAACTGGTTGAACGAGCAGATCACGTTAGCGTATTGCGTGATGTACTTGAAAAAGAATTAATGAAGTTTAGCGTGGTGAAAGTTTTTTCGCATGAAGCTAGACGTTTACCCAACACACTGCAATTTGGTGTACAGGGTTTTGATGGTGAAACCTTGTTGATGGAGCTGGATCGACGTGGTTTTGCAGTATCCAGTGGCTCGGCCTGTACCAGTGGAAAGACCGAACCAAGCCATGTATTGAAGGCCATGGTGGTGGCAAATGATTTGGCGACTAGTGCGATACGTGTGAGTTTGGGTAGAGCCAATACCATGGCTGAGGTTGAGCGTTTTATTGAAGCTATACAACAGATTTTAGGAATAAAAAATTCAGCAGTGATGATGGCTGCAAATTTATAAACGAATTAGTGCAACATAATTAACGTAACAGAAGAGTTAAATTGTGAACGATAAAACAAATAGACCAATTTATTTAGATTACAGCGCGACAACACCGATTGATGAGCGCGTCGTTGCTGAGATGCTTAAGTACATGGGGCCGGATGCTATTTTTGGTAATCCTGCTTCGCGTAGTCATTCTTATGGCTGGACTGCTGAGGCAGCGACAGAAGACGCGCGTCAACATGTGGCCGATTTAGTCGGTGCAGATCCTCGTGAAATCGTTTTCACCTCGGGTGCGACCGAGTCAGATAATCTGGCTATTAAGGGTGCTGCGCATTTCAATCATAAACGCGGTAAACATATCATCACCTGCAAAACCGAACATAAAGCCGTGCTTGATAGTTGTCGTCAGCTCGAAAGAGAAGGTTACGAAGTGACTTATCTTGATCCTGAACAAAATGGTCTGGTTGATTTAGAAAAACTTAAAGCTGCGATGCGCGATGACACTACCCTGGTTTCTATCATGCATGTTAATAATGAAATCGGTGTGATTCAGGATATCGAAGCCATCGGTAATGCCTGTCGTGAACGTAAAATCATCTTCCATGTGGATGCGGCGCAAAGTGCCGGTAAAGTTCCTATGGATCTTGCTAACCTGCCTGTTGATCTAATGAGTTTTTCTGCACACAAAATTTATGGTCCTAAAGGCATGGGTGCCTTGTACGTACAAAGAAAACCACGTATACGTTTAGAAGCGCAAATGCACGGTGGTGGTCATGAACGTGGTATGCGTTCCGGTACATTGGCAACGCATCAAATTGTTGGTATGGGTGAAGCTTTTCGCATTGCTAAACAGGAAATGGCAATGGAAAATGAGCGTTTGATAAACCTGAGAAATCAGTTGTGGGATGGCCTCAAGGATATGGAAGAGGTTTATGTCAATGGCGATTTTGAGCAACGCGTTGCCGGTAATCTGAACATCAGTTTTAATTATGTTGAAGGTGAAAGTTTATTGATGGCCTTGAAAGATCTGGCCATTTCCAGTGGTAGCGCCTGTACATCAGCCAGTCTTGAACCCAGCTATGTACTAAGAG
>JBEQLM010000365.1:0-1646 GCA_040325975.1 Gammaproteobacteria bacterium
GTGCTAGTGCGTTTGAAAATCACTGTGCCGGATGTCATGCATTGCCAGATCCTGTTCAGTACAATCATCTTGATCAGTCGAGTCTGATAAAAAGAATGCAGCATAATATGGAGGTGATGAAATATGCACCACCGTCAGCGGATAGCATGATGCAGATACAACTCTATTTACAAAACAATATTAATTATGTTGAAGCAGAAAATGTATCGACTGATGATTCATTAGTGATCGATCAAGATAGTGGCAGCTTGCCCGAGAGAGGATTTAATTTTGGCAGTTGGTTAGCATTGGCACCGTTTTTTTTATTAATTACTATTGGTTTGCTGCGCTGGTGGAATAATCATCAACGGTTGAAGTTTCTGAAACAGATAAAGGCTTAAGGCACACAAGTATGCGAACACGTTATCTCTGGATTCCTCTTTTGATTGTATCGATTGCGATACCATTGGGTTTTTATTATGTTGACTGGAGTAAGTCGGGTGAGGGCGCAGGTCTCTATTCCAGAAACTGGTCACCGGAAGCTATTTTTGCTTACTGGAATCCGGATGATTTTTATAAGTCAGTTGATTCCGTTAAGGGCGAGTTTACCGGTGAGCAATGTGTTGATTGTCATCAGGGTGTAACACCCGGTGTGGTTAATGACTGGCGTAAAAGTCGTCATTCAAAACCAGCGAATGATCAGGCCGTGGTTTATTGTTCAGATTGTCATGGTAATAATCATGAAGATTTGCATTTACCTACACCGGAAGTTTGCAGTGCCTGTCACGGTGTGCAGCATGAACAGTTCAAGGCAGAAAAACGTTATGGTTTCCCCAGTCATTCTCTGGCAATGGAAAGAGCAATGGACGCCAAACATTTTGCTGATAAGCCCAAAGCCGAAGTGACAGCTTGCCTGCAATGTCATTCAGTGGCGAGTAAATGTGATTCCTGTCATACACGACATGTTTTTAGTGCCGCTGAAGCAAGGCGACCAGAAGCCTGTATTACCTGTCACAGTGGGCCACCGCATCCAGATGATGAAACTTATTTTCATTCAAAACACGGTCAGCTTTATTTGGCTGAGGGTGAAACCTGGGATTGGTCAAAACCATTGAGCAAAGGTAATTATCCTGCGCCCACCTGTGCCTATTGTCACATGGAAAATGGCAAGCATCAGGTAGTTGATAAGGCAATCTGGAAGTTTGGACTTAAGCAGATCAATCCACTCACTTCTGGTAATCAGATTAAACGCAAACAATGGGTGGAGTTGTGTGGTGACTGCCATGAGCAAGACTGGGCTGCTGATCAATTAAAACAACTGGATGCAGAGCGAAAATTGTCCTGGAGTAAATTGTACGAAGCGGAGTCTGTGCTAAAAGGTTTGCGTTCAGAGGATTTGTTGCAGCCTTCAGCAAGACAGCGTCCGCCATACCCTGGCGACTCACCCGATACTTTTTTGCAATATCAACGCATCGGTTTTTTTGAAGGTCAGGCTTCTGCTTTTTATAATGTTTCACCGATGGAACGAGATTATTTCGAAATGTGGTATTTCGATAATCTTAAATCATACAAAGGCGCGGCTCATGGTGATGTCTCTTTTGTTGATGAAGGACAGGCGGCGATGGATCATAGTCTTGAAAAAATAAAGAAGAATGCTGAACGCTTAC
>JBEQLM010000366.1:0-1602 GCA_040325975.1 Gammaproteobacteria bacterium
TGTTTCATGGCAAGACGACGATAAGCCTTCTTCAGATCAGCTTCATTTACATCACGTGAAACACCCAGTATTTCGTAATAATCGCGTTTAGACATAGTTAATCTTCACTAATTTTTTAATACAAAACATAAAACCAGAGCAGTTACCCACCCTGGTTTTATATGACTCAACTTAAACAAGAAAAGTGCTTAGCTTATTTCTTGTCATCCTTGTCATTAACTTCTTCAAACTCAGCATCAACAACATCATCCTGCTTCGCAGAAGCATCATCTGCACTTGCATCTGCGCCCGATGCACCTTCGGCTTCTGCTTGAGCAGCATAAGCTTTCTCAGCAATCTTGCTGGCAATTTCAGTCAACGCTGTTGATTTAGCTTCGATGGCATCTTTGTCATCAATTTCAAATGCAGCTTTCAGTTCAGCAATGGCCGCTTCTGCCTGTGATTTTTCATCAGCTCCAACTTTGTCACCCAAATCTTTGATGGATTTTTCAGTCGCGTGAATCATATTTTCAGCTGAGTTTTTAGCATCAATTAAGGCACGTGCTTTTTTATCTTCATCAGCATGTGCTTCTGCATCTTTGATCATTTGATCAACTTCTTCATCAGACAAACCACTGGAAGCTTTAATCACAATGGATTGTTCTTTACCGGTTGCTTTGTCTTTAGCCGATACATTCAAAATACCGTTGGCATCGATATCAAAGCTAACTTCAATTTGTGGTACGCCGCGTGATGCAGGAGGAATGTCACTCAGATCAAAACGACCCAGTGATTTATTACCCGTCGCCATTTCACGCTCACCTTGAAGTACATGAACAGTCACAGCGTTCTGGTTATCATCAGCGGTTGAGAACACCTGTGAAGCCTTAGTTGGAATCGTGGTATTTTTCTCAACCAGTTTGGTCATTACACCACCCATGGTTTCAATACCCAGTGACAAAGGTGTTACGTCGAGCAACAAAATGTCGTTAACGTCGCCGCCCAATACACCACCTTGAAGTGCAGCACCAACAGCAACCGCTTCATCAGGATTCACATCTTTACGAGGCTCTTTACCGAAGAATTTTTGAACTTCTTCCTGAACCTTGGGCATACGTGTCTGACCACCCACCAGGATGATGTCATCGATGTCACTGGCAGATAAACCAGAATCTTTCAATGCCTGTTTACAAGGGGCTATAGTACTAGTGATCAAATCATCAACCAGACTTTCAAGCTTGGCGCGTGACAGTTTGATATTCAGATGTTTAGGACCTGAAGCATCAGCAGTGATATACGGTAAGTTAACATCGGTCTGTTGTGTTGTAGATAATTCAATCTTGGCTTTTTCAGCCGCTTCCTTAAGACGCTGCAACGCCAAAGGATCGTTGTGCAAATTAATGCCTGAATCTTTTTCGAATTCGTCTGAAAGATAATCGATCAAACGCATGTCGAAGTCTTCACCACCGAGGAAAGTATCACCGTTTGTCGCTAATACTTCAAACTGGTATTCACCGTCAATTTCTGCAATTTCGATTACGGAAATATCAAAAGTACCACCACCCAAATCATAAACGATGATTTTAGAATCGCCGGCTTTTTTGTCCATACCGTAAGCTAAGG
>JBEQLM010000367.1:0-1527 GCA_040325975.1 Gammaproteobacteria bacterium
GCGAATACCGCCACCAACGGTTAAAGGAATAAAAACTTCATTAGCGACCCGTTCCACCACGTGCACAATGGTTTCACGATCATCGGAACTGGCGGTGATGTCCAGAAAAGTAATTTCGTCCGCGCCTTCTTTATCATAGCGTCGGGCGACTTCAACCGGATCACCGGCATCACGAATATCGACAAACTTAACGCCTTTTACAACGCGGCCGTTATCAACATCGAGGCAGGGAATAATTCTTTTAGCGAGTGACATACTATTTTGCCTGACTATCTAGCCATGCCTGGCATTCGGCGAGATCAATACTGCCATCATAAATAGCACGGCCGGTTATCGCGCCCATAATGCCTTCGTCTTCAACTGCGCTCAGCGCTTTAATGTCATCCATATTGGTGATACCACCGGAGGCAATCACTGGAATATTAACCGCCTGCGCCAATTTGACGGTAGCTTCAATATTGACACCCTGCATCATGCCATCACGTGAAATATCGGTATACACAATCGCAGAAACACCGTCGTCTTCAAAACGCTGCGCCATATCAATGACGTCGTGTTTGGATAATTTTGACCAGCCATCAACCGCGACTTTGCCGTCTTTGGCATCTAGGCCAACGATGATGTGGGTAGGAAACTCAGCGCAAACTTCACTGACAAAATGTGGTTCTTTCACTGCCTGCGTGCCGATAATCACGTAGCGAACACCGGCATCAAGATACGCAGCGATGGTATCGTCATCACGAATACCACCACCAATCTGGATATCAATGTCCGGATAAGCACTGGCAATATCGTGAATGACGCCGGCATTTTTTGGCTTGCCGGCAAAAGCACCGTCGAGATCAACGATGTGCAAACGTTTGGTGCCTGCTTCTACCCAACGTCCGGCCATGGCCACAGGGTCATCAGAAAAAACCGTGCTGTCTTCCATTTTGCCCTGACGTAAACGTACACATTGGCCATCTTTTAAATCAATCGCGGGGATCAGTAACATGAGCTTTCTTTACCTTTCTTTTTCTGTTTTGTTAATTAATTTGGTGAGCCATTCCACTGAGTGAAATTCTCTAGCAGCTGCAAACCATCTGCCGCACTTTTTTCTGGGTGGAATTGTGTTGCAAAAACGTTATCCCGCGCAATAGCCGAGACGAAATTAATGCCGAATTCGGTTTCACCGGCAGTAATGGATTTATCTTCCGGCGTGACACGTAATAACTGTGTACAAAGTAAAAACGACTGTCCTGCTCAACACCATTCCATAAAGGATGCGTTTGAGTCTGATGAACTCGATTCCAGCCCATGTGAGGGATTTTCAGCAATGCTTCTTTTGCATCAATCTTATTTTCGGTAAAGGCGGCACCAAAGAAACATACCTCTCCTTCGTACAGCCCCATGCAATCAACGCCTTCATTTTCTTTGCTATGCGCTAGCAACACCTGCATGCCCATACAAATACCAAAAAAGGGTTTCTCTCTGGCGGCTTTCAACACCGGTTCGATCAAACCACGTTGTTTTAATTCCAGCATGCAA
>JBEQLM010000368.1:0-1443 GCA_040325975.1 Gammaproteobacteria bacterium
GTTAAACCAGAGATAATTAGACTTTGTCCTGTTCTTTGGTTTCTACTTCAGCATCAACGACCTTGTCGTCATTTTCTTCAATCTGATTATTTGCGCTGTCTGTGCCGTCTTTGACTGCTGATTTAAAGCCTTTTACAGCCGAGCCAATATCACCGCCTAGATTACGTAATTTTTTTGTTCCAAATAATAAAATGACGATACCCAGAACGATCAATAACTGCCAAATACTAATACCCATCTTTCTACTCTCTCTAGTTATCTATTTTTTGTTAGCGTGAAGCTTTCTCATCATGGCCTGAGACACCAAAACGCCTCGCCAATTCCTGCAATACATCATCCGGCTTCAAATCTTCTTGCGCCAATAATACCAGTGTATGAAACCAAAGGTCTGCGACTTCACAAATCAGCTTTTCTTTATCACCATCCTTTGCAGCCATCACCGTCTCGGTGGCTTCTTCACCGATTTTTTTCAGTATAGCATCCAAACCCTTGTGATACAGGCTGGCCACATAGGACGAATCAGCCTCTGCCGTTTTGCGCTGTTCAAGTATTTCTGCCAGCTGCTGAAGGATTTGATCACTCATTATTTGTTACCGTATATTTCTTTCGGGTCTTTGATCACGCTTTCAACTTCGACCCACTCATCGCCCTGTAGTTGCCGATAAAAGCAACTTTCACGGCCAGTATGGCACGCTATGCCGCCATTTTGCTCCACTTTTAGCAAAATCACGTCTTCATCACAGTCAAAGTACATATCGATGACCTGCTGCACATGACCGGATTCTTCACCCTTATGCCACAGCTTTTGTCGTGAACGTGACCAGTAAACAGCCTGTTTTTTCTCAGCGGTGAGATGTAATGACTCGCGGTTCATCCACGCGAACATCAGCACTTTACCCGATGTTGCATCTTGAGCAATGACAGGGATCAAGCCATCATCGTTAAATCGTATTTCATCCAGCCATGCTTCTGACATATCAATCACGCCTGTTACAGGCGAACCTCGATACCGCGATCAGCCATTTTCTGTTTGGCTTCACCCACCGTGTACTCAGCAAAATGGAAAATACTGGCTGCCAGTACCGCATCAGCTTTACCTTCCAGCACACCTTCGGCCAGATGATCGAGATTGCCAACACCACCGGAGGCAATGACCGGCACGGGCACGGCTTCAGCAATGGCGCGAGTTAGCTCCAGATCAAAACCAATTTTGGTACCGTCTCTGTCCATGCTGGTCAATAAAATCTCACCCGCACCGAAGTCGGCCATTTTCACCGCCCACTCGATAGCATCTAAACCTGTCTCTTTGCGGCCGCCGTGGGTAAATATTTCCCAGCGATTTGGCTCACCTTCGGCGCTGACTTTTTTGGCATCAATCGCCACCACAATGCATTGTGAACCAACGCGCTCTGAAGCTTGTTTGACAAACTCCGGATTGAATAC
>JBEQLM010000369.1:0-1241 GCA_040325975.1 Gammaproteobacteria bacterium
AAAACATGCGCTGCCCACTTTTGATCGTTTGTTGTTGGTGTTCCTGAGAGTAGATTATTAGCTGCAATAACTACCGCTATATCTACTCTATTTTTTAACTCATCATTAGAAAATAAATTTCTTAAATCTATGTATGCTGCCACTTTATTTACCTCTACTCAATTAGCTCAATACTTAAAATCATTTTGATTGGTTTAGATGTTAACACAAGAGGCACGTTTACACTTATAGGATCACTTAATGCGCCTTCTTGCCCTGCTTCAACTGTGCTTATTTGAAACGTGTAATTACCTGTTTCAACATCAGATATTTGATAGCTAGTGCCAGTTGGAGCGACTTCGAGAACAGTCGAACCGCCATTGTTAATAGTCTGATAAATATTGAATCTATCAATTGCAACAATTGCTGAACCATCTTCGCGCTCCGTTGGTAAATCCCACGTTAATTGAATATCAGTTGCTGACACAGCAAAACTCAACATCATTAGAAATATAAATCGCTCAATCATCACAACCTCTCTGTTCGTATCGTTTCATATTACTATGAATTTCATTGAATAGCAGATTATCATCAAACTCTAAATAAAAATAAGCTCTCATAGGTATTAATGACGTACAGTAGCTATCACCTGTTACCGTATTTGTCCCGCACCCTGTCGTCAAGATCACTACCAGACTTAGAATTATCAGCTTTAACATTGTTTTTTATGACTCCGTTTTCAATCTCTCGTTGCCGGTCTTGCTCGTCTATAACGCCTTGAGTTAGATCCTCATTACGTCTAAAAAGACTAACCATAACAGTTATAACGTACGTGACAAACGATATAGCCGCTATAATAGCAAACCACACATACCAACTCATTACTCTGCGCTCGCAATTGCCTTAATAGGCTCTTTCGTTGTAAGTCGTAGGAATATATTAACAATACCCATGATGGTTGTAACTATAGCGGTCTGCTCTTCAGCTTCAAGGTTTAGTTCTAGACCAAATACGCCAGCCATAGAAATTACGATAGCTAAAGTATTCACCCAAAATGTTTTTGATCTAAATATGCTTTTACCTTCCATACATCACCTCATAATTAATTAGGAGCTGTAACACCTCGCGGCGTGCTTAGCTTGATAGTTTAGGCGTACTATCGCCAGATTAATCACACCTCCATCATTTTACTGACATTATGAAATCAACCTATTATCATTAAACTCTTTATCTCTTCTTACTTCTGCGCTTTTTCTTGCCGC
>JBEQLM010000036.1:0-11115 GCA_040325975.1 Gammaproteobacteria bacterium
AGTTCTAATTAAGACATAATTCTTGCCTCAGCAATGCTGGGCTTATCGTTGCAATGACGAGTAAATGAGAAAAAACAGGAAGGGGAAATGGAAATTATTGACACTACTATTGTTGCATGTATCCATAGCATGCTTATATCCCCCGCTCTTGCTTTTATTGATTTACTTAACACCCCCCTAAATTAAAAAAAATTCTACCTATGTTAAGGTTATCGCTCTTATTATTATAAATATGGAGGATTAATGAGTTTATCTGAACTCGAAAAATTAAAACAAATCGATTGGTCGAGCATTGACTGGCAGGCCGAATTAAAAAACAACATCAACTCCATCGATACGCTCAAGCAGTACGTTGAATTGTCGGAAAGTGAAGAGAAGACGCTACGAGAAGTCGTCGATAATCACCCGATGAATATTCCACGCTACTACCTTAGTCTGATTGATGAAAACAATCCCTTTGACCCAATACGAAAACTGGCGCTGCCTGATGAGAATGAATTAGTTGTCGCCGGGGCTATGGGTGAAACCACCAAAGACCCTTATGGCGATGACAAGCACAACAAGGGCAATGGCATTCTGCACAAATACCCTTATTCTGCGCTGATTGTGGCGACAGATTACTGTTCGATGTATTGCAGGCACTGTTTCAGGAAGGCGATTGTCGGCCTGCCGAATGACAAGACGGTTGAGAATTTCCTGCAGGCGGCCCAGTACATTCGCGAACACAAGGAGATTACCAATGTGATTATCTCCGGTGGTGACCCGCTGCTGATTAACACCAAACGCATTCGAAAGATTCTGGATAGTCTGGTGGACATCGAACACGTTAACTTCGTTCGCATCGGCACGCGCACACCGGTGGTTTACCCCATGCGCTTTTATGATGATGACCTGCTGCGCTGTTTTGAGGAGTTTAATAAACACAAAACACTTTATCTGCCGACGCATTTCAATCACGTCAACGAGATCACCGAGACAGCGAAAGACGCGGTATTACGCATTCGCCAGACCGGTACCACGGTCAACAATCAGGCGGTTTTCCTTAAAGGTGTTAACGATAACGCACAGGACATTGAAGACCTGATGAATGGTCTGGTGACGATTGGCGTTAACCCATATTACCTGTACCAGTGCATGCCGGTTTCACGGGTAAGACACCACTTTCAGGTGCCCTTGAAAAAAGGCATTGATATCGTCGATGAAGCCAAACTGAAACTCGATGGCTACGCCAAACGCTTCAAGTTTATTATGGGCCACGATATCGGCAAGATTGAAATCTGCGGAAGAATAGACGACAAGCTCATTCTGAAACAGATTCACTCAAGACCTGAAGAGCCGGAAAAAGCCAGCCGCATGATGGTCATGCAGCTAGACGATAAAGCCGGCTGGCTGGATGATATGCAGGAAGTGAGCCTGTAGCTACATGGCTGGAGATTATGGGGCGTCAAAACCCTTTAACTCTCCAGCGCTGCAACTACGATTAGCACCGCATAATCATACGGAACGGCATTGGGGTCAGGCCTTACATTTGACATGCAACAGATTTGTATGATGTAAACTGTAAGGCCTGACCCCATATTTCTGCACATTTCTGTTCAAGGGTAACTGACATATAACGTTGCCTATTGCTGGCCCAGCAACTTAATCATCTCTTCACGCATTTTGAACTTCTGTACTTTTCCGGTCACAGTCATGGGGAATTTTTCAACGAACCGAATGTACTTCGGAATTTTAAAGTGGGCAATCTCTTCTTTACAGAATTCGCGTATTTCTTCTTCGGTGGCGGTTTCACCACTGTGTAGTTCTATCCATGCGGCAACCTGTTCGCCATAAAAATCATCCGGCACACCGAACACCGCCACTTCTGCCACTTTCGGATGAGTGAAAATATAATCTTCAATTTCGCGCGGATAAATATTTTCTCCGCCTCGAATAATCATTTCCTTGCGTCGACCTGTTATCTGCACATAACCATTTTCATCCATGGTGCCGAGATCACCTGAGAACAGCCAGCCTGACTCATCAACCGTGTCGGCGGTTTTTTCCGGCTGGCCGTAATAACCACGCATGACATGGTAACCACGGAAGCAGATTTCACCAATCTCACCTAAGGGTACAGTGGCGCCGGTGTCGGTATTGATCACTTTTACTTCCTGATGCGGCAGGTTGTGGCCGACGGTATTGATGCGTCGTTCGAAACTGTCATCGCGTGTGGTCAGGTGTGTCAATGGCGAGGCTTCTGTTTCGCCATAACCAATCAGAATTTCGTTGCAGTGCATATCGTTGATAACCCGCTTCATCAGTTCAGGCGGACAGGGCGCGCCGGCCATGATACCGGTACGCAAACTGCTGAGATCAAACTGTGCGAAGTTTTCCTGTTCCAGTTCGGCGATGAACATGGTGGGCACGCCATGAATGGCTGTGCATTTTTCCTGTTGCACGGCTTCGAGCACTTTTTGTGCATCGTAATGTTCGCTGCTGATGACCAGACAGGCACCGACTGAAAAACATAACAGGTTGGCCAGCACCATGCCGAAGCAGTGATAAAAAGGTACCGGCACAACCAGTCGATCCTGTTCGGTAAAATGCATCGCCTGCGCTGAGAACCAGGCGTTATTCAAAATATTATGATGCGTAAGCATAACCGCCTTGGGAAAGCCGGTAGTGCCCGAGGTGTATTGAATGTTGATGACATCATCACGATCCAGCGCCTTCGTCTGGTTTTCCAGTTCTTCCTGGCTGATGGTGTCGGCGGCGTGAATCACTTCCTGCCAGGAGGTAAAACCCGGTGCCGGTGTTTCGGTATGCAAAGGATCATCAGGATTATAAAGAATAACGCGATGTAAATCGGGCAAGGCCTTTGTATCGAGTTCAGTATTATTGTTTTGTAGTTCGGGAAGCAGATCCTGCAACATGCCGACATAGTCACTGCTGCGAAACGCAGGAATGACAAATAGCGCCTGCACTTCGGAACGTTCCAGCGCGTAAGCCAGTTCCTTGGCACGATAAGCCGGGTTGATGTTAACCAGAATGGCACCCATACGCGCAGTGGCCATTTGAACCAGTAACCATTCGATATTGTTGGTTGACCAGACGCCGATACGATCGCCACGTTTAAAACCTAAACCCAGGAGTCCTTTTGCTAACTCATCAGTTGCATCAGAAAATTCCTGATACGTCAGCCGCCGCTGTTGGGGCAGGGAGACAACCGCTTCCTGCTGTGGAAACTGTTTGACGATGGATAAAAAATATTCAGCGATAGTTTGACCGAGTAAGGGAATGTCCCCACCACGATGAAAATAGCTTGAAGTTATCTTATCCACTATTGCTCGACGTTATCCCAATAAGCATCAACACGCGCCTGAATTTCCGCAATGGCTGGCTCATCTCGTTGCGGATGAAACAAATGTTTAAAGCGGCCCTGAAGTTTTAAATATTCTTCTACTGGTGTGCGTTTACCCCCTTTGTTTTTCTTTGGAATTTTTGTGTGCACTACTTTTCCATCAATGCATTCTTTCAATGGCCAGACGCCAGTTTGCACTGCAAGCCGCCCTATTTCTACGCTCAATTGTGGATCATAGTCCCAACCGGTTGGACACGGCGCCAGTGAAAGCAACATGCGTGGCCCTTTCATGGTTTGCAGTTTTTCAATCTTCTTCGCCAGGTCCAGCGGCTCGGCGCCAATGATGGTCGCGACATAAGCAGGACGGTGCGCTGCCCAGATCGAGAACAGATCTTTTTTAAAACCGGGATAACCGTGTGAGCCTTTACTGGTTGAAGTGATTGCTGCGTGTGGCGTGGCTGCGGAATATTGTTGACCGGTGTTGCCGTAACCTTCGTTGTCATAACAAAAGTAAATAAAATCAAGGTTGCGATCCATGGCGCCGGATGTTGCCGACATGCCCATGCCGTAGGCTGAACCATCACCGGTAACGACTACCACTTCCATGTTGTCGTCTTCGGAAAGTTTTTTCTTTTTCAACAGGATGTCCACGGCATCACGTATACCCTGTGCACCGGCAGGTGCCGAGGCCATGGAGGTATAAAGCCAGCCGCCGCGAAAAGGTGTGAATGGATAAACCGATAACAGGGTCATGCAACCTGCGGCATTAACAAATACGGTTTTTTCCCCCAGGATGTCGTACATGTTATGCAGTGCTTCCAGTCCACCGCATCCGGCGCACATCGGGGTGCCGGTACCCAGCAAATGCGACGAGGGCATATCTTTCATTCGATGAAAATGAACCACTGATTCTTTGATCATTTCAACAGCCTCACTTTTGATGAATCTCTGCGTGTTCTGCGTGAGCGATTGCCTGCAGTTTTCGCATCTCGGTTAATTCGTTCTGGGTATAAAGCAAGCGTGGCGCTGGTGATTCACCTTTGTCACTGGCCTGTTTGATTTCGTTAATCATCTCGAAAAATTCCTGCTGGCTGATGTCACGACCACCGAGCCCACCGATAAAACTCGCCAGTACGGCAGGCGCATCTTTCATGCCATATAAAGCTGTGGCGAATTCACTGTGCAGTACGCCACCCATGCCCATGGAAATATTTTGATCAATCACGGCCACCGCACGACGACCTTTTAACAGCTGGCGAACTCTTTCCCGAGGGAAAGGCCGGAACATACGTAAACGTGCCAGCCCTACCTTCCAGCCGGCCTGACGTAAGCTGTCGACTGCATCTTTGGCCTTGGTGGCAAATGAACCAACCATAACAAAAACATATTCGGCATCATCCATCTGATAGTTTTCGATGATGTCGTATCGACGACCGAAGGTCTCGGCAAATTCATCGGCGACTTCATCGTAAACATCCAGAGCACGCTCTACTGCTAGATGCGTTTCGTAACGGAAATAGGAATAAGGTCCACCACCGAGTACGGCCATGGCCTGACTTTGAGATGAGCCACCTTTAAATTGCATATTTTCCGGATCAAACTCACCAACGAAAGCGGCGGCCTTTTCTGCGTCGGGCAAGTCAACCGGCTCACGAGTAAAAGAAAGATAAAAACCATCAAGATTAACAATCGCCGGCATACGAACATGTTTATGTTCAGCGAGTTTATAAGCCATCAGGACACTGTCGGTAATTTCCTGACAGGTTGCGCAATGGATTTGCAAAAAACCACTATCACGCGCCGCCATGATGTCATTGTGATCCGACTCCAGTGTAATCGGCGATGACAAACCTCGCGAAACATTGACCATAACAAACGGTGCGCGCCAGCCGGCGACGGTATAAACCATCTCCATGCCGTGAAGTAATCCCTGACTTGATGTTGCGGTAAACACACGCACCCCGGATGAAGCAGCGCTGCCTGCGGCGGTGATCATGGAGTGTTCAGATTCCAGTGTAACCATGCTCGCATCCATGTCGCCATTATCAATCCAGATGGACAGGTCTTCGATAATTTCTGTTTGCGGGGTAATCGGAAAAGCAGGAATGTAATCTGTTTTTGCCAGTCGTGCTCCCCACGCTGCTGCCGCATTACCGGTTAATAACTTGCGTGTCATGATGTCACCTCTGCGTCGTCCTGTTCTTTGGCAATGTGTTCAGCGATTGATTCGATGGCATGCGGTGGACACTGGGCGACGCAGACCAGACAACCCTTGCAGTGGTCATAATCAATATCCGGCATGCCGTCGTCACGCACATTGATGGCGCCATCTGGACAGTAAGTGCTGCAGACCCACCAGCAGCCGCTGCATTTTTCATAATTGATTATCGGGCGCATGGTGCGCCATAATCCGGTGCGCACTTCTACACTGGTGATGCCGGCGTTGATCATGGGCGCAGAAATTTCTGCATCTTCGAAGGGCAGCTCTACCCATTCAGGTCGTGTGTAATCCGTTGCTGAAGGCAGGCCACTTTGTTTTACCAAACCCGTATGCTCACTCAGTGCATCGTACGCAGATAAAGCGATATCCAGATTTTGTTTAACTATCTCATCGCCCAGATGTTCCAGTTCTTCGGTGAGCGCATTGGCCAATGTGTCTTTGGAGATAACACCCGTTAATGCGGCGGCTGCGGCAGCACAGCGGCTGCCGATATAGGGAAGTTCGGCTCTGTCTTCAACGTCTTCTCGGGCGGGAAGAATAAGAACACTTGCCTGAATATTTAAACGATGTTGCCATGTCTCTGCTTCCTCATGGCTATTGATCAGCAATACCGTATCCTGTTCGATACCCTGCAGCACACCCGCTGCGGGCATACCGACCAGTGTGTCATCAGCGACGACCACCAGATCAGGATGGCTGATAATGCCGCGTTCGTTAACGGAAGTTTTATCAGCACGGACATAGGCAAAAATAGGCGCGCCACGACGTTCTGCTCCGTAGCGAGGGGCATCCTGAACCTCGTATCCTTCCATGAAAAACGCGGTGCCCAGTATGCGACTCGCTGTTTTCATTCCCTGACCACCTCGACCATGAAAACGAATACGAAACATTTATCACCTCCCCTTTAAAATATGTTCCAGCGACGGAAACTCATGGCTTTGTCTACTCGTTTGCGCGCCATCTTCAGTGCAGCTTCCCGTGGCAAGATTTTTTCTCGCTCTGCCGTTTCCAGAACCTCGCGGGTATTACATCGTAACTTTTCCTCAATAGCGGCAAAAGCGGCTGATTGACTGGCACCCTGATACTCCATGGCAGCACAGATCACACCACCAGCATTGGCGATAAAATCAGGCACACAAAGAACACCCTTGTCGTGCAATATTTTTTCTGCACCGTGGGTAATGGGAATATTGGCGCCTTCGACAACCATTTTAGTATTGAGGCGCTCTACGTTATCTTCGTTAATAACATCGGGTCGCGCTGCGGGAATCCAGATATCACACTCAACATCTATGATCGCATCACGATCCTGTTTCTCACCATCGGGATAATCAGTAACGCTGTTACCTTCCGCCTTCAAGGCCAGTAGTTTTTGAATGTCCAGTCCATCCGGGTTGTAGATGGTGCCACGAGAGTCAGAAACCGCAACAGGGATAGCTCCATTCTGACCCAGAAAGTGAGTCACAAATTTACCGACGGCACCAAACCCCTGTACTGCAAATCGTGCGCCTTTTACGTTGAGGTGACAGAAGTCCTGAGCGACATCCGCAACATGGCTCAGCCCCCAACCGGTTGCGCCAATTTCATCTAATGGAATGCCTCCAACTTCACGCGGTAATCCAACCACACGATCAACTTCATCCTTAATCCAGGCCATGCATTCTTCATTGGTACCCATATCGGGTGCGAATATATATTGCTCTACTTCTTTCAGTGAGCATGCCAGACCGCGGATGAGTGTTTCTTTCTGATCTCTGGGCATCTTGGGGTCGCCCACGATGACGATCTTGCCACCACCATGGGGCAAACCTGCCGCCGCATTTTTAAATGTCATAGCACGTGCCAGTCGGGCGCATTCTTCCGTGGTTACGTCGGCCGCCATTCGGATACCGCCAATGGCAGGACCTTTGGCGACATTATCAACAACCAGTACCGCCTTCAGTCCAATAGATGGTTCATGAACATGAATTACCTTAAGAGGGCCAAGTTCATCAGCAAATTTGAAAGCATTATCCATATTTATATCTCTGATATATAAACAAATATATAAACCAACTCTCCACTAACTATAAGTGAAAATAACTACACCTTATTCTCACCATAGATGGGGTAATTGATCGTTGACCCTGATCAAATTTATTGCCTGATTACAGCCATTAGCCGCCAAAGCCTATGGCAAAAACCCGGACTCAAAACATCCAGCATGCTGCCAAACGATATTAGCCCTTAACGCAAATCATGGGTTCCAACTTTGCCACCAGACAGGCAAGGCCGGCCTGATCGGCTGCTTCAACCACTGCGTTGACATCCTTATAAGCCCCCGGGGCTTCTTCCGCCAGACCGCGCATTGACGGGCTGCGAATTAAAATGCCCCTGCTCGCCAGATCGTTTTTTATCTTGTCACCCTGCCAGAGCTTAGTGGCCCGGCGCCGACTCATGCTGCGGCCGGCCCCATGGCAGGCGGAGCCATAAGCATGTGTCATGCCCTGTTCGGTGCCAGCGAGAATATAGGACGCCGTACCCATGGTGCCACCGATCAATACCGGCTGCCCGGCCTTGCGCAATTCCGCCGGCAGGTTCGGGTGGCCGGGGCCGAAAGCACGGGTTGCGCCCTTGCGGTGGACATAAAGCTGTTTGCTGACGCCACCGATTTTATGTTCTTCCTGTTTGCAGATGTTGTGCGAGACATCATAAAGCAGGTCGAGTTTAACCTCGGGGAAAATGCGCCTGAATGCCTGCCGTGTCAGATGGGTGATGATCTGCCGGTTCGCCAGAGCGCAGTTGATCGCCGCGCGCATCGCGCCGAGATAACTTTTACCCAGACTCGATTCGATCGGCGCACAGGCAAGCTCCCGGTCTGGCAGATCGATACCGTAGCCTTTGGCGCTGACCACCATTTTCTTTAGAAACTCGGTGCCAATCTGGTGGCCAAGTCCGCGTGAACCGCAGTGAATACTGACCTTGATATCGTTGAGTTGTACTCCAAATGCTTCGGCAATTTCCGGCTGGTAAATTTCGACCACTTTCTGCACTTCGAGATAATGGTTGCCCGAGCCCAGCGTGCCCATTTCTTTTTTCTGCCGTTCTTTGGCATGGATCGATACTTCTTCCGGGTCAGCCCCCGCCATACAGCCGTATTCTTCAACGCGTTCGAGATCACTGCGCTTGCCATAACCATGGTCAACCGCCCAGCGTGCACCGCCATTCAACATCTCGTCCATCTCTTTGTGGTTTAAATGGATCATACCGGTGCTGCCCAGCCCGGCGGGTATCGTCTGGTACAGCGTATTGGCCAGTTCTATCTGTTTCTCAACAATCTGTTCTGGCGTCAGGCCGGTATGCAAAGTGCGAACCCCGCAGGAAATATCAAAACCGACCCCACCGGCGGAAATGACACCACCGTGCCTGGGGTCGAAGGCGGCCACACCACCAATCGGAAAACCATAACCCCAGTGTGCATCGGGCATGGCGTAAGAAGCTTCAACAATGCCGGGCAAACGGGCAACATTGGTTACCTGCTGATAAACCTTGTCGTCCATGTCACGTATCAAATCTTCACTGGCAAAAATAATCGCAGGCACATGCATGCCGTCGTGCGGATCTATACGCCACTGAAAACTGGCGATTTTTTGTAACCGATTAATGTCCATAAAAAACGACCCCGGCTAAGATTTTTATACGTCTACCACACATTGTGCCACGTACTGCCCTGCCTGTTGGTAAACAGCCAGTTCGGTGTAAGTTGCACCTTTTATTTCCACGGCGGGCTGATGTTTTTCAGCATCTATCACCTCGCCCCAGGCTTTTGCCGTTAAACGTGCGCCTTCAATATTTACTTCGAAACGCCTGAATAATAATTTTTGTGTCGCCATTTGAAAAATCAATGCATTCAACCAGTCGGCCAGCAATAATGATGTGTCCGCCTCTTCGCAATTAATATCAACAACCTTCTTGTCTTCAATTAATGTGAGGTCAGTGATAATGGCGCTCATCGCCAGTGCGGCCTGCTCGAACGCACTGGCCAGCGTGAGGCCAGTGCCGCGCACACCAATATCGGCTTCGTGTTCAAAGTGTTCCCAATATGCAGTCTTCATAAACGCGCCTGTCGTTTTGATAACGCCACCTTAATAACAACATAACGCCAATGCGACTTACGAACAATAGCGAGGCTCTATTTAATGTTCGCGGTGCCAGATCAGCTCACCGTTTTTATAAACTGCCTTGATGCGATGAAAAGGCACGCTGAGCCCGTTACCGTCTTCATCCATATAATGAAAAAAATAATGATCGCCCGGGATAAAGGTAATCTCGTGAAAGGGCAATTTAACCAGTTGCTCACCGACATGGTCGAGAAACCACAATTCAAACTCGCCCTTGCCAAACTCGGCATCCCAGTGGATTCGATTGAGTAGTTCATGGATTGGCTGCATGGTTCTGGTTTATACGGCTCGTTGACTATTCATTAGTTTTATATTAACCCATCAATAAACAAGTTAAAGCAGCTACTAACAAATTAAAATCTTTAAAAATATCAGTTGTAATGCCTTTAAAGCAAAGCTCGTATTCACGGTCGATTAGCGCAATAATTGTTATTTGTTTCCAGGGATCTCCACCTATGGTTTCCAAAAAACAGGACAACTGGTCTCAGCATGTCACCGAGAGCAGCAATGCACTGGATCTCGAACCCGGCGGATGTTTAAGCCGGTTTTAGGATTGAATGAATAAATAAAAGAGACAGTGCTCTTTTCCTATGACTATTGAAATCACCCAAGCCAATTATTCCAATGAACGACACGCAAGGGACATTGGCTATCTCCTGAATATTTGGGCTCAGAGTAAAAACTATTTTATATTGCTAAATCACTTAGAGATAAATAGAAAAGTTTTTACTCTAACCCTTTTATTGCTTTGATTTGACTATGGCTAGAAAGTGTCTTTATACTTCTTCTACTTTGAAAACCGATCCTGTCACAAATCCTCTGGATAAACTTCCACCTATTCTTAAGAAGAATTTAGATCAAAATCTATGTACCTGTAATGAGGTTCTTAAGATGGATATTATCAATGCCATCGTAAATGGTGCGACAACAGTGGAAGAGATTAAAAAACAGACCTATGCCACTATGGGAAGCGGCTGTTGCACTCAACAGGTAGAGCGGTTGATTGAGTGTCTTTGCTCGCCAGAAACGGAGAAGTAACTCTCTACGCTTCACGCTCGATATTGCTGAGCGTAAAACCAATATGACAGTGATGGCATGGATGGATAGCGGTGATTTTAAAAATGCGCGCTGAGCGTATTGCCTTTGCTTTTGATGAGTAAGTTAGATTCATGCTCGAAATTTACTGGTCAGCCATGTAAAGTAAGCCCTCCTGAATCAACTTATTCTGTAAATAATTATGCTGAAAACTTTTAGAATGCTGAGCATGATCGAAGGTATCTCATTCCTTATCCTGCTGTTTATTGCTATGCCTGCCAAATACCAGTTCGGCTATGATTTCGTCAGGCCAGTAGGTATGACGCACGGATTACTCTGGTTAGCCTATGCCGCAC
>JBEQLM010000370.1:0-1151 GCA_040325975.1 Gammaproteobacteria bacterium
GTGCCATACGTCCAGGTGAAGCGAACGGCATTAACTACCATTTTATCGATGAAGCCACCTTTGTCGAAATGATTGATCAAGGCGTGTTTTTAGAGCATGCCCAGGTATTTGATAACCGTTACGGTACATCGCGCCAGAGCATCCAGGAACAGCTGCTTAAAGGCAAAGATGTTATTCTGGAAATAGACTGGCAGGGTGCGCGCCAGATCAGGCAGCTGGTAACAGACTGCAAAACCATATATATTCTCCCGCCCAGCGTGATTGCACTGAGAGAACGTTTGCAAAATCGCGGGCAGGATGATGACGAACTCATCGAACGACGTATGCGTGATGCGGTCAGTGAAATGTCGCATTATGGTGAGTTTGACTATATAGTTATCAATGACGATTTCGAGCAGGCAAAAAATGACTTGTCTGCGATATTTGTCAGTAATCGGCTGTTAAAAGCGTTTCAGCAGGAACAGCATTCTGATTTACTGGCAGAGTTACTGGCCACTGAGGTTTAGTGGTTTTTTTAGATATTATTGGAGTATGAATTTATTATGGCTCGCTTAACCGTAGAAGATTGCCTGGATTATGTGGATAACAGATTTGAACTGGTATTAGTTGCAACGCGTCGTGCACGCCAACTGGCCATGGGTGCTGATCCGTTGGTGCCAGTAGACAACGACAAGCCTACCGTATTGGCTTTGCGTGAAATTGCAGAAAACCTGATTAATGAAGAAGTTCTGGAAGAAGCCGTTGTTCGCCAGGACGATGTTGAAGCATTAATTGAAGGGGATTTGCAGGCCATCGACAAACAGTAGTCAATGGTTTTGAAGACAGAACCGGTTGTCAGTGACAACGAAATTACAGAAGGCATCGATAGCCGGTTTCTGATCTCCCACTTATGTGATTTAGTGGGCAAGTACATGGACAAGGAGCAGGTCCAGGAAGTTTATCAAGCGTACTTATTTGGTGCGCAAGCTCATGAAGGTCAGGTTCGCCAATCTGGTGAACCTTATATATACCACCCACTCGCTGTAGCAAGAATTCTTGCGTCCATGCATATGGATGTAAAAAGTATTATCGCCTGTATTCTGCATGATGTGATCGAAGATACACCCGCCACACGTACTGCCATCGAAGAACAATTTGGCGAGGAAGTGGCG
>JBEQLM010000371.1:0-1139 GCA_040325975.1 Gammaproteobacteria bacterium
ATATCATCCCATTTTGTAACCTGCTTCCGAAACTTATCATACGATTCATATATCCGTTTCGCGGCTTTATTTTTACCGGCCAGTTCCAAAACCACTTCTTCAGATAACGCTTTCAGTTTTTTCAAAACATCATCCGGTAAACGACGAACATCGACTTTGTGTTTATTCACCAACGTATCCAGTGCAGCATTATTCTTCGCTGAGAACTCGGTCGCCATATCCTGATTCACCACCTTGCAGGCATTCATGACGATGCTCTGTAAATCTTTGGGTAAAGACTCCAGTGCTTTTTTATTGATGATGGCTTCCAGAGTTGTGCCTGGTTCGTGCCAGCCGGGGTAGTAATAATATTTTGCAGCTTTGTGAAAACCGAAAGCGAGGTCGTTATAAGGGCCGACCCATTCGGTAGCATCCAGAGCACCGGATTTTAATGAAGTGAATAATTCTGCACCGGGTAGATTTACTGGTGTGCCGCCTGCACGACGTAATACTTCACCACCTAAACCTGGAATGCGCATTTTCAAACCTTTCAGGTCTTCTACGCTGTTGATTTCTTTATTGAACCAGCCAGCCATTTGTACCATGGTGTTACCGGCTGCGGCGGGTACCACACCAAATGGTTCGTAGGTTTCCTTCCATAATTCCATGCCGCCACCGTGATATAACCAGGCATTCATTTCCTGACCATTCATGCCAAAAGGTACGGTTGAAAAAAACTGGGCTTCTTCAACTTTGCCTTTCCAGTAGTAAGCTGAACCGTGGCCTATTTGTGCAGTGCCGCGTGAGACGGCATCGAAAACTTCCAGTGCCGGTACTAATTCGCCACCACCGTAGACTTTGACCTTGATGCGTCCGCCGGACATTTCACCGATCAGTTTAGCGAGTTGGTTTGCGCCAGTACCGAGTACGGGGAAATTTTTTGGCCAGGTAGTGACCATCTTCCATTTGATGACATCCTTCGCACTAACGATGGCGGGTGCAGCTAATGTGCTGGCGGCATATTTGATCGAGGTCTGCGGCGAGGCGCCGGTGCCGCCATTGTGGCCGGAAATCAGGATAATGTCCGCGTTGGCCTTGGCGACGCCGGCGGCGATCGTCCCGATGCCGGAACGCGACACCAGCTTGACGCAAACCTTGGC
>JBEQLM010000372.1:0-1023 GCA_040325975.1 Gammaproteobacteria bacterium
AAACATTTGAGATTGGCACTTACCCCAACACCGAAACCGTACATTTTCCAAAGAGCTGTTTGCACTGCGAAGAGCCACCTTGCGTACCGGTTTGCCCAACGGGTGCCAGTTATAAACGCGAACAAGACGGAATCGTTTTAGTCGATTACGACAAATGTATTGGCTGTAAATATTGCTCATGGGCCTGCCCTTACGGCGCGCGTGAACTCGATGAAGAACAGAAGGTGATGAAAAAATGCACGCTCTGCGTTGATCGCATTTACGATGAAACCCTGCCGGAATCCGAACGCAAGCCAGCCTGTGTTTTAGCTTGCCCAACCAGCGCGCGTTTATTCGGTGATGTCAAAGATCCTGATTCAGATGTGTCAGTGACTATCCGTGAAGACGGTGGTTATCAGCTAATGCCGGAGTGGGGCACTAAACCGGCGAATCATTATTTACCGCGCCGTAAGACCAAGATGACGATTCATAAAGACGAATTAACACGTGTTGATAATCCGCTGAATAAAGAACGTCAGTTACCGATGCCGGATGATGACGAACAAACACTCGACGACATCATGAGTTGGTAGTTTAGAGAACCCTAACGAACTTTTTAATTCGGACACCATTATGCATCCTGCTTTTTCAGTTATTTTTCTAACCACCTTAATCGGTGCCGGTCAGGGACTATTCCTGGCTTTATACACCGGCCAGCTATATTCCGTTTTTGAGCTTGTACCGGTACAGGACTCGCACACCTTTTACGGTTACGGTAGTTTGCTGGCGTTGATTTTTCTTGCCCTGGGTTTGCTAGCGTCGTTCTTCCATCTCGGTCATCCAGAACGCGCATGGCGTTCAGCGGCAAAATGGCGCACCTCATGGTTATCGCGTGAAGTGATTGTACTGCCATCGTTCATGGCTATGACCTTTCTTTATGGCCTAACCCATTTCACCGGCTTCAACCCGGTGCTGTTTACCATCAGCGATGTCTTCGTGGTTGATTTAACTTTACTGCTGGGCTTTCTTGCTACCGGCTTAGCC
>JBEQLM010000373.1:0-998 GCA_040325975.1 Gammaproteobacteria bacterium
CCTGATTAGTTGCACATCGTTCAGGCTCAAGACCTAGGGTTGACAGGGTATCACCGATATTTTCCATACGCTTGTTGGCGATTTCGGAACCCTTAACAAAGTGACACTGGTAATCGTCACCGTATGTACAACCAAGAAGCATTGCCCCGTCCATACCGGAAGCCAGTGCATCCTTGATCCAGGCCATATTTACAGAACCAAGACAACGAACAGGAATAAACCTGATCATGTGATTGATTTTATGTTTACGCATGCCGGCCATATCAATTGCAGGATAGGCATCATTTTCACAGGCAAAGACATTGATACGAAGCTTATCATCATCATCTTCAGGAACTTCAATGGCCTTGATCATGGAACCGATAAGATCAATATTATAATCTTTGAATCCGATAATACGCTCAGGGCATGCACCCATACAGGTACCACAACGACGACAGCGTGTGGGATTTGGAAGCGGTGTACCCTTCTCATCATCATCAAGAGCACCGAAAGGACATTCCTCTGTACAACGCTTACACTGTGTACATCTCTGCATAAAGAATTCGGGATAGGTCTTATCACCGGAGCGAGGATGAACGGAAACACCACGATCAGCAGATTCAATGGCCTGAATAGCTTTTAAAGCTGCACCGGTTGCATCGTCGATGGTTTCCTGCATATTCATCGCTTTTCTAACACCACCACAAGTATAGACACCAGTACGACGGGTCTCATATGGAAAGCAGATAAAGTGTGAATCAGCGTAGCCATCAAAAAGATCCAGATCCAAGAACGAAGGTCCCTGACGATAGGCAAGATTGATGGTGTTCGCATCTTTTGTTGTTGGTACCATACCAGCAGCGAGTACTACGAGATCAACTTCAAGATCAAGATCTTCACCGAGCAGGGTATCTTTTGCATGAACGGTTCCACCTTCAACACCTGTTACGGTGGCTTTGGTCATAAAGATACCGTCATCTTCCTGAACACCTTTGTAGAAAAGCTCCATGTTACCA
>JBEQLM010000374.1:0-991 GCA_040325975.1 Gammaproteobacteria bacterium
GTTGAGACTGATTGCAGGCTGAGAAATGAACATCATGCCACGATATTCAATCCTTTAGCCGCCGATGTAATAGAGAAGGGCGTCTACGCCCTCAGCCCCCGTGGCGAACTCTATACCGTTGACAACATCCGAGCTCGTTTGAACATGCGAGACTTTATGGAATCGCTACGTTCAAGCAGTGTTGATACCGGCGGCTTGCTAGCATTTAATGAAACAGATCGGCAGTTATTTGCCAATCAACTGGATAAGCTGCCAACCAAATACGTTTAAAATCCAGGTAATGCATAATCAGGTTATTTTGGTCGTTTTCCTTATAGCAACCCAATCCCATAAATCTAACATCGATAGCTATTAAGTAAGAATTGTTTTTGTCCTGCGGCAGCCTAACTTCTATTGTTACCCGCAATTTTTATGTACTTATTATGATCTCTTGTCGCTATAATGATTGTGGATATCCAATGATATTTTAGCTTTGACTCTGTCTTATAATTTGTACGAAACAGGAAGTATCAACATGACTCAATCTGTATCCATAAAATCTATTTTTTGTGCGTTGATTCTTGTTACTGCAACATTTAACCAAGCATTGGCGGCTCCTTTCACTGCTGATTTTGCCATTAACCCCGTAGGTGGATCACCAGTAACATCCTTTACTGATACTTGGAGCAGCACTTCATTTACTGTCACCTTTGAGTCAACAGGTGATGGCGGTGATATGACATATGTTGCGACTGGGGGTGACGGCGATTCAGCTGCTATCCATGCACTATCAGTCACTGATACGGGTCCCACGGAACAGGTAACCATTAAACGAACTGATGCTGCTGATTTTTTATTTACAAGTATATGGGTCAATCCTGGTGCTGCAGATATTACAGTTGCTGGATATAACAATGGTGGGCTGATAGGTAGTAGTCAGGTCGCATCTGCCTCAAGTAGTGTTACTCTGAATTTTAGCGGGATTATCATTGATGAAATTCGCATAACATCG
>JBEQLM010000375.1:0-954 GCA_040325975.1 Gammaproteobacteria bacterium
GACTGGTTTATTTATGCCGTCGGTGAAGTGCCACCGGAAGCACCCGCCAGTGAAACGCACCTGTGTAAATTTATCGATGAAATTGATGTTTTATTACGTAAAGAACACGATGAAGATTACTGCGGAATTGTTTATACCGACAATAAAGAAACACCGGCTTTTATAAAAATATTTGATCCGAATAATTTGGGCGTGTCATGTGGGTTTAGTGATAACCCACCACTGCCCGGCTGGATATTATCCAGGATAAAACCTGTTGAACTGGAAGCGGCTTTGAATCCACCTAATAATCGACGGAAGTGGTGGCAGAAGATTTTTGATTGAACGGTAGGTCGGTAACCCTTTGCCGACAAGATTTTAAATTACTTTGTAATCTGTAATGTTGGTGGTAGTGGGTAGTCGCACCCACGGGCGAGTCACTCTTTTGTCAACAGCAACAAAAGACTAACGAGAAAAATGCCACCCATAACACCTTGCCCTAACGGGTTCCCGAGCCATGCAACTTTGCCAACGCGCCCGTTTCGACTCGCCACTAATTTCGATGGGATCGAAATTGAGCAGCCGTTTTATGGCTGCCCCGAAGGGCAAAATACAGGGAAGTATTTTGTAATCCCCGCTCGCGAAACTAAATCAGGCGTCCTGCCTGATATGCTCTACCAAAGTCACATGGCTCGGCAAGGTGTGAGGGGAGGGGTAAAGCGAAAGTCAAAAACCACATTATCCTTGCTTTCATCAAAGTATTCGCGTAAAAAATAGCTTCATGTCTAAAAGAGAACAGGGTATTGGAGAGGGTGCGGTGTTGGATATATCTAAAAATTTGGTGATTGGAAGAAATCAATTGAGTTTGTTCTTGCAGGGTCTCGTTAAGTCGAGTCTGAGCCTGTTTCTGATGACCTTAAATAAGGTGATAGGCGGAATCCGTCTAACACCTTATTTAAGGTATCCATCTAACAT
>JBEQLM010000376.1:0-883 GCA_040325975.1 Gammaproteobacteria bacterium
GTCAGCAGTGTTGATGGTACAACGCATACAGTGGTCATTACTATCATCGGTGCTGATGAAGCTGGCACACCCGCTGATGTTAGTCTGTCCTGGGTCGCTCCTTCTGAACGTGAGGACAACACTCCGATATCACTGTCGGAGATCGCAGGCTACAGAATCTATTATGGCACCACGCAAGGTCAGTATACTAACAGCGTCGACATCAATGATGGCATTGCTGAAGGCTATACTTTCACAGCCCTTCCTGCGGCCACCTACTTCTTTGTTGTAACAACCTATGATTCAGAGGGGCGCGAGAGTCAATATTCAGCTGAAGTTACAAAAGTAGTGTGAGCCTGATCATTACAACTCTACTGGAAGCGAGGATATTAAATTGAATTCCATTAGTTTCGAGGTATCCGCTCTCACTAAAATTGTACCGCTGATACTCTTTCTGAATCGGCATATTTAAAAATTAATGTTATACAAAATTAAAAGGTCACATTGATATTTTATACATTTATATTTTTCCAATAAAAATTGTCATTTTTTCAACAAAAATATTTATGATTTATTAGTAAACGCTACAATTCTTAACTTCGTTTGGCTGAGCTTTGACCTACAAAGCTCGAAATATCAGGCCAATCGATTCCTAAATGCTCCAAAACTAAAATTTTATTCCCGTATTTGATTGCACTCAGTTTGAGCTCGCTCTTACTGTTCCGATGTGCAATCCCTATAGTTTAGAGAGCACCAATGAAAATATCACATTTACTGAAACCCCGTTTTACATCAATCCTGATTACTTTATTAATAGCTCTGCAGATGTCTGCATGCAGTACTGAAGATTCGGCAACTGCTGTTACTGGAGATTCGGCAACTGTAAGTTTGTCCTGGGTCGCTC
>JBEQLM010000377.1:0-839 GCA_040325975.1 Gammaproteobacteria bacterium
GGTATGTATACCTTGTATACATCAACAAGCAGTTTCCAGGAGCAGCTAGCGAGAGAAGGGCCAGAGGTTGGGAAAATTGAAGCATTAATGCACTACTCATCGCTAATAGATGTATGGTCGCGCATGTTATCAGGCTGGCTTCACCTATTTGTTATTTGTTTTATCTCATGTCTTTTACTTATGCTCTGGTTAAAAGCACCTAACAAATCACTCAAGCAGACGGACTAACCAGATATGTGTTTCCTGATATATACTCATGCCGCTACTTACCTCAAACGTTAGAGTTATAAAAATGACTAACAAAATTAATTTGAATCCGGCAGGTGTTTCAATAGGCCATGATTTTGAATATGACTATATTCAAGAGATTACTAAAATCGACTATGACATTGAAAATCTAGAAATTAATTTAGAAACATCTGATTTGTTTATAAAAGTATTTATTCGAGAGGTTCGTGGGTATAGAGTTTTACCTGAAGGTGATATGTTGGAATTCTGGTCTGACTTTTCGAGAAGAAATGGATGGATATTTGAAATTAAAACAGGAGGTTGGAAAGAGCTCTTAAATCATAGAGCTTCAAACTTTCCTATCAATGAAGAAGGTTTGTATGAATATTTAATAAATGGGGCTTCTGAGTGTATAAATATTTTAGCTTATGAGAAACCAATCATTGAAATCGAAAAAAACTCTAACAAATCGGTCAAGCAGACGGACTAACCATATATGTGTTTCCTGATATATACTCATGCCGCTACTTACCTCAATCGTTATGTTTAAAAAGGAATAAATATATGGAAGAATTACTAACGCCTTTTCTCCTTTTTTTTCTATTTGGCGG
>JBEQLM010000378.1:0-814 GCA_040325975.1 Gammaproteobacteria bacterium
AATGCCGTCCTACATGATAAACTCGATAGCCCTTCGAATATCATCATGAGCACTCCCTAAATTAGGTTGATCTGCCAATCTATGAAAGCTTTCATCAAGTTTTGAAAGATAAATGTTGCGTTGCTCACGGCCCCAAGATTTCAGTGTAAAACGGCCAATAGATTTAAGGTCCTCAAGGGATTTTGCGCTAAGCCGAAAGACTGGCATTAACGCGCACCTTCTTTGTCGAGATCCATAAGCAGTCCATCCAATGAATACTCGACAAATCCACTTTCTTCACCTTCCTTTAACGCACGTCGCAAAGCGTTAAGTTTTACTTCCCGTTCTTCAAGGAACCTCAGGCCCTCCCGAACGACTTCACTTGCGGATGCATACCGTCCACTTTCTATTTGCTGAGCAATGAATTCTTCAAAATACTTGCCGAGTGTGACACTAGTATTTTTTTGCATGATAGCAATCCTCCTACATAGTATTTTTGTACCAATATATACCATAATATAATATATGTCAAAAATTTCTTGACCATTTAACCTTCTCTTTCTATCCCCCCATCCCCTTCTTATTACACCTTCCATATATGGCTTAAAAACCATATGTAAAATGTTAGGATGTGGTTACGAAATCTATTCCGCTATCCGTTTTTGGCATTGGCATTGACAGACTTTTTTCGCCGCGTTATGCATTGCTGGTGTATTTTATTATTCTCCGGGTTTTAAGAAAGCGTCTTTTATGAAAGAAAACAATGCCATGCCGGATCAGCTCAACTTGTTTCAGCGTATCCGCTATTCCATTTTTCCCGGCACGCTGCAAAGAC
>JBEQLM010000379.1:0-810 GCA_040325975.1 Gammaproteobacteria bacterium
GGGGAAAATTATAGATGCGGAATATGGCATCACTGCTGAAGGCCATGCGCAGGCTGTGTTAGATAAATTGAAACTGTTTTAGGTAAAGTTTTTACTCTGACCCCAAATATCTTGTTTTTTAAGATCATGGGGTTGGTTTGATTTTGTGGATGGGTTTGGGTTGGTTTTGGTTTGAGCGCGAATATCTTCCAATAACTGAATTAAGTCGAGTCTGAACCTACTACTTGTTCTTCAGATTCTAGCTTCTCTCTCTCGGCCTTCGACACATAACGCTCACCCTTCGGGCGAGTATCCAACTTCGCACGCGCACGCTTGAAACGTTTTTTGAACAAACCTTCAATCTTCTTTTTTCGATTCATAACTATATTCTATTAAATAGCACTACGATGATTGGAGTTAAAGGGGTCTGACACCTTTAACTCCGTATATTAGAGAAAACTGTGTTCTGACCCTTGCCTGCGGGTGCGGATTAGCCGCAAATAAATCGTGCGTAGCATACGCTATAACTGAATTAATTTTACTCTGACCACAATATTTCCAAATATACTATTGAAATCATTCATATTAGTATATTAGAAACAATTGCTCTCTGACCCGGGTTTTTTCATATTGAAACAATTGCTCTCTGACCCGGGTTTTTTCATTGATCTCTAAATATCACCGTGCTAACCCCAAATGTCTGGGGTTAATTTTACTCTGACCAAAAATATCAATTTAATACCCAACTAAAACTGATTTTTATAAGTAATTTTTTAGGCATACAATTCTCACCAGACGCGTACTCTGATTGTTTTTTGTGGTAGTCACGAT
>JBEQLM010000037.1:0-11112 GCA_040325975.1 Gammaproteobacteria bacterium
GTTGGTGCCTACATCTGGATGATGATGGATCACAATATGTACAAGTTTAAAAAGAAGGTGGGACTTGTAGCCTTTGTATGGCGTCTTATCCTTACCACAGGTACTGGTTCTATCTTCGGCTTCCTGGTGGCTCGTTCAGCCTATGATGCGGCGCTGATGGCACCTATGTTTATTGTCATGTCCTTTGGCTTTGGTCTGGCTATCTTCCTTTTAGTATTAATGGCTTCCTATAACTGGACAGGTCGTGAACTCGGCGATGCGGTTGTTGCGCGTCTAAGAAACCTGATGGGCGTATTTGTTGCAGCTTCACTCTACTTCACTATCGTTTACCATCTGACTAACTTGTACATTACTGAACATCACGGTGTTGAGAAGTTTATTCTTAGCGATGGTGGTATCTACACAGACTTATTCTGGTATGGTCAGGTTCTGATTGGTGGACTTTTACCTTTGGCTCTAATCTACGCACCGGTCGTTAAAACATGTAGAAAAACATTGGGCGCTATCAGCACCATGATTATCATCGGTGGCATGTGTCAGGTATACGTTATCTTGATTGGTGGTCAGGCTTACCCAATGGAATTATTCCCGGGTTACGAAGTCAGTAGCTCATTCTTTGATGGTGTAATTGGTCAGTACTCACCAACCCTGCCTGAAGTTATTCTTGGTTTAAGCGGCATGGCGGTTTCATTATTATTAGTTACTTTTGCCATTAAAGTTTTAGCCTTCCTGCCTGGTTCACTGGCGGACTCTGTTGCTGATCCACACGCAGCAAAATAATCATTTTTTCAATCGGCTCTGACTCATGTCAGAGCCTGTACTTTCAAACGACCAATGGTGAAAAATGAGTCGTTTTTTCATTTCTGCAGCACATAAATCTTCTGGCAAAACCACTGTCAGTATCGGCCTGTGTGCGGCTTTAAGTGATAAGGGAAAAATTGTTCAGCCTTTCAAGAAAGGCCCTGATTACATAGACCCACAATGGTTAGCCCGTGCCAGCAGTTATAAAGCAAAAACACGCCACTGCTTTAATCTTGATTTCTACACCATGTCTGCCGATGAGATTCTGGACACCATCGCACTACATTCAGCTGATGCCGACATTTCACTAATCGAAGGTAACAAAGGACTTTATGATGGCCTTGATCTGGATGGCAGCAATAGCAATGCTGCGCTGGCTAAACTGACAGATACGCCTATTATCCTGGTACTCGATGCTCGCGGTGTTACCCGTGGTATCGCTCCGCTCATTCTTGGCTACCAGGCCTTTGATAAGGACATCAATATTCAGGGGGTTATTCTTAACCAGCTGGGCGGCTCCAGACATGAAGAAAAGCTGAGACGTGTGATCGAACACTACACCGATGTACAGGTGGTCGGTGCCATACACAAAGATAAACGTTTTGATATTGATGAGCGTCATCTTGGTCTACTGCCCAGTCATGAAGACCCTCAATCCAGTAAAAAAATAGAATTACTGAAGCAGGCAATTATCGATCAGGTTAATCTTGATAATGTTATTGAGATTGCTAAGCAGGCACCCAAATTAGAAACTTCATCTTCTTTTGCGGCTACAGTGACGCCAGAACCGGATATTCGCATAGGTATCATCCGTAATACGGCTTTCAGCTTCTATTATCCCGATGATCTAATCTCACTAGAACAAGCTGGTGCTGAACTGGTCGATATTGACAATATCAACGATGACAAACTGCCCGATATTGATGGCCTGTTTATCGGTGGCGGATTTCCAGAAACACATCTGCAAGCATTAGAAGCCAATCAATCGATAAGACAGGATATTCATCAGGCCATCGAAAATGGCCTTCCCGTCTACGCCGAATGTGGTGGATTGATGTATCTGGCACGCTCGATCAAATGGAAAGAACAGAAAAATACTATGGTTGGAAGCATACCGGGCGATATTATAATGGAGGAGAAACCACAGGGTCGTGGCTATGTTCGTTTGCAGGAAACAACCGACGGCTTATGGCCTTCGAGACCAGAAAACATCATCGCTGCCCACGAATTTCATTATTCGCGTTTTGAAAATCTCGATAAAAATGCTAAATTCGCATTCAAAGTTATACGCGGAACAGGAATCGATGGTAAAAATGACGGCTATGTCTACAAAAATCTGCTAGCCTGTTACACCCATCAGCGTGGCACCAGTAAGAATCGCTGGACACAACGTTTTGTTGATTTTATTCGTCAACAAAAAACATAAACAAATACAACGTAAGCCATTGATTTTATGATTAAAGTAACAAACGAAGCCGCCAAACAAATTCAACTATCTGCTCAGCAGGGTAAAACTGAAAACTTACCTTTGCGCATCGCCGCCACAAAAAATGAAGATGGCATCTTTCACTACGGCATTGGTTTTGATGAAAATAAAGAAGGCGATATCGCTGTCACTTCTGAAGGTATTAAAATTATCGTTTCTGCTCTCAGTGCAGACCTTCTCAAAGATACCACGCTGGATTTTGTTGAACTCGAGCCAGGTAAGAATCAATTTATTTTTATGAATCCAAACGATCCGAGCTACTCACCTCCATCCGATGACTAAAGCTGTTTAGTGGTTAAAATAAGGCCAGCTTTATGAATAACTCCGTTGATGATAACTACTGGTCTCAGGATACGCTGACCTTTCTTTATGAGCTCAGCTCGACCATTAATGCAACGGATAATACTATCTATCCCTGTGCCGGTCCGCTCAAACTTATTACTCAAAAACTTGCTGGCTCCGCTGCCGTCATCCGCCTTGTATCCGAAGAAGGCTGGATGGATTTATTCGCCAGCTACGGCCTGGACAAAGAACAAATCACGGAACTTCAGCACACACCTATAGAAGCTTCTTTATTTGTTCATGAAACCAGGTCAATAAAAGAAATTCGTCGTAAGCCCGCAAGTACATTAATTAATGATAAAACATCTGAATTAATTTCAATTCCAGTACGTCACCATGGACATACACTCGGTGTTCTTAATGTATTCATCCCAGACGATCAATTTCAACTGAATGATGAAACAGCACTAATGCTACTTGCCTCTGGACAACATTTTGGTCTGGCTATTGAAAACCACCGTCTGGATAATGCTGCCAAACAAAAATTGATTCAGGAAGAGCGCAATATGATTGCCAATGAATTACACGACTCTTTGGCCCAAACACTCGCCTCTCTACGTTTTCAGGTGCGTATTCTTGATCAGACACTACAGCCCACCAGTGACTACATGGCCATTATGAGTCTGGAGCAGGTAGAGCACGGTCTAGATGAAGCCTATACCGATTTACGTGAGTTGATTGCCCATTGCCGTGTTCCTATTGAACAACAGGGACTGCTACCCTCCATTGAACGCGTAGTTTCCAAATTCAGGGAAGAAACCGGTATTCATATCCTGCTACAATGCGAATGTCAGGATCCAGACGTGCCGGCCAATATGGAAATGAATATATATCGAATTGTGCAGGAAGCATTAACGAATATTAAAAAGCACGCCAATGCACATATCGTCCGTGTGCTATTGAGCTGTAACGACAAAGGTCAGTTCCGCATACTGGTAGAAAATGATGGTCAAGGTTTCGATAAAAAAGCCATCAAAAGCAAAGAAGGTCAACATCTTGGCTTAACCATTATGCAGGAACGTGCTCGCCATCTTGGTGGGCAGCTAAGAATTGAAAGCGAACCGGATGAAGGTACACGGATAGAATTAAAATTCCATTATCTACGGGAACAAGCTGAATAAACTTATTACTTAAATTTTCATTTAGACTTTACTATTAAATATATTAAATTATGCGCGTATTAATTATTGATGATCACGCCCTGTTTCGCGTTGGCCTAAAGGGCTTACTTGAACAGCGAAATATTGAAGTCGTGGGGGCTGCCGCAGATGGTGCTGAAGGCATCAAGCTGGCAGAACAACTCAATCCGGATATTATTTTGCTCGATCTGCGTATGCCAGATATGACTGGCCTGGAAGTACTACCCAAACTGCGTGAAAAACACCCATCAACGCCGGTTGTCATACTCACCACCAGTAATGAAGAAAAAGATTTGATCAAGGCGCTACGTACAGGTGCTCAGGGTTATCTATTGAAAGACATGGAGCCTGATGAACTGGTCGGCGCACTTAGAGATATTGAAAAAGGAAAAAATGTTGTCGCTCAAGACCTTACCGATGCACTCGCCCGCATGGTTCAGGGCGAGACCAGTCTCGAAGATAATGATGGCCCCTTTTCCACTCTGACCCCGCGTGAACATGAAATATTATGCCTGCTCGCAGAAGGTCAAAGTAATAAACTGATTGCTCGTAACCTCGGTATTTCTGACGGCACGGTAAAACTCCATGTAAAAGCTATTCTCCGTAAACTAGGTATTCATTCACGTGTAGAAGCTGCGGTGATCGCTGTTGAGCAAGGCTTACGTAATTCAAGCAATAAAAGTTAGAAAATTATGAAAAAATTTATGGATCTTGTCGCCGAAGCACGCGAACAGGTTGAAGAACTATTCCCCTGGGATGTAGATGAGTTAATCAAGAAAGACGATGGTGCCCTAATCCTGGATATTCGAGAAGAATGTGAATTTTCTGCCTACCATATCGAACACACCATGCTGGTACCCCGCGGTATTCTTGAAACTGCCTGTGAAGAAGAATATGAAGATTCTGTACCAGAGCTAATCGAAGCGCGTGATCGTGAAATAGTGGTGATATGCCGATCCGGCAACCGTAGCTTACTCGCAGCTCAAACTATGAAAACCATGGGTTATAACAATGTGAAATCCATGCAAACGGGTTTACGCGGCTGGAATGATTACGAACTACCACTGAAAAATGCACAGCAGGAAATTGTCGATCCTGATGATGCCGATGAAATGCTCAATGAAGGCTTCTGCTCCACGTTTATGCATCCCAATCGTCGCACTATCCTGTCATAAAATAATTAAAATTTATATAACGCTAACATATACAATCAGTTGCGTATAATTATGTTGATATTTCGACAAACTACTGTACTTTTACGACATGTAATTGTATAGTTTTCGCTAAGTAGCTAATTTAAGTGGCTGCCGTAAATGCTCGAAACTCTTAACTTCTAATTCATAGAAGTTTTAAATTAAATAAATCAGGAATATAGGGCTGCGCCTTAAGCAATTCATTTAATGCTTTAGCGCATCTCATTGATTTTTTTAATTAGTCACTGATATTTCCAAAGAATATTAAGTGATAGAGGCCGGCATTTTGAGAAGCTACCAGACATCAATATGGTGTATTTTAATTAGTTGCATTGCCAATCTGGCAGCAATAAATACTGCTTATTCCGTAACGTTTACTCAAAGTACGGCCATAAGTGCGACAAATTCCAGCTATGACGGTCAAGATCTAATTGTTGATGGTCAGAATCAAATATTTACTAGCGTCATACTCACCATTGATGGATCTCATCAGTTTAATTCTGTGCAACTCATTAACGGTGCCGTACTCACACACTCACTCTCCCCCACCGTTAAATTAGAACTCACTAGTAATACATTTTTTATTGATGCCGATTCCAGCATCGATTTAACTGGTAAAGGTCATTTACCTACTTCAGCTGTTACCGGTTCTGCTGGTGGTAGTTATGGTGGCTTAGGTGGTATCTTTATTTATGGAGGAACCACTAATGCCGTCTTTGGCAGTCCCACATTACCCACAGATCATGGTATCGGCGGTATTGGTCTCGATGGTGACAAAACACACGGTGGTGGTTCAATTAAAATAAGTACCGATAATCTGACAATACATGGTCAGATTATTGCCGATGGACAACGCTTCTATACATTTTACACACCACAGGGCGGTGGCAGTGGCGGTTCCATTTTACTGGATGTAGGTATATTGAATGGTACAGGTACAATAGAAAGCAGTGGTGGCTCCGGCTACACCGTCAATGGTGGTGGTGGCGGCGGCGGCGGCCGTATAGCGGTTTATTATGATTCCACAACTTTTGATTTGCAGAATAATATTATTAACCTTGGTGGTGTTTGTAGACCTGGTTATGGTGAGCCTGGTCAGCCCGGTTCAATTCATCTTGAGGAAAAAACAGATGAAAATCAGTCACCTATTGCCAATGCAGGGGTCTCCCTTGCTGTTAAGGAACAATCAAATGTCGCTTTAACTGGCAGTGCTACAGATGCAGATGGTGTTATTAGCCACTATAACTGGACACAACTATCTGGCCCAGCCGTAAAACTCACTAATGCCAATACAGCTTCAGCCAGTTTCACCGCACCGACGGTTCTAGCGGGCAATAGTCCAACAGCATTACAATTCCGTTTAACCGTCGTTGATGATCAGGGTGCAGCAGCAAGTGCTGATACCAGCGTCGGAGTATTAGCAATCAATGCTTTACCCGTAGCAAATGCAGGCAGCGACATCAGTGTAAACGAAGCCACTGATGTTACTTTAAATGGTACAGGCAACGACACTGACGGCAACATTACTAATTACCAATGGACACAAATCAGTGGCACAGCGGTAACACTAAGCAACAACACTAGTGCAAGCACCTTTTTTACGTCGCCTATTTTAAAAAATATTGAACAGTTAGGTTTTAGATTGACGGTCACTGATAACGAATCAGGCATTCACAGTGATGATATTTTGGTTACGGTTAATCCAGTCAATGCATTACCCGTCGCCAGAATTGCTAGTCTTAACCGTGTAGCTGAAAACACTCTTACAACCCTGGATGGTTCTACTTCCAGTGACGCAGATGGCATGGTTGCCAGTTATAAATGGACTCAGCTAAATGGCCCCGCAGTAACATTAATTAATCCCACCGGTGCTACAGCTAGCTTTACAGCCCCAACGGTATATCAGGACATAACACTAAATTTCCGCCTTGATATTCTGGATGACGAAGGTGGCGCAGCATCAACAATCACACAACTGACAGTATTTGATGTAAACACAGATGATGACATTGATGGCATGTTGGATCTTTGGGAAATACAGTTCTTCAATACACTAACGCACAATGGCACAACTGACACCGACAATGATGGTGCAAGCGATCTTCAGGAACACAACTTTGGTACTGATCCAACCGCTGAGCAACAACCAGCACAGCCGGAAATAGTTTCACCCGATAATATTGAAGTCGCTTCATTGCAGCCTGAGTTAACTTTGATTAACCCGAACCAACACACAGGCTTCCCCGTTAGCTATGAATTTGAAGTTTATAGAGATGCGGCAATGACAGATCTGATTACATCTACCTCAGGTGCTAATCTAAGTTGGGCGGTTAATACAGCACTATCTGATAACACTAATCATTACTGGCGAGCACGCGCTATCGGCGCGACCTTGTTCAGTGGCTGGGTCAACAGCAAATTCTTTGTTAATACCGACAATGATGCACCAGGCGCTTTCAATATCAGCTATCCACAAGACGGCACCTGGGTAGACAATTTCACACCAACATTATCTGTCACTAACAGTGTAGACATTGATGGCGACACACTAAGCTATCAATTTGAAGTTTATGCGGATGCCAATTTAATCACTGCATCAGCGAATATATTACCAGACAGCAATGGCACAAGCTCATGGACTGTTGATGTTCCACTACTGGAAAATAATATTTATCTCTGGCGAGCCATTGTTACCGATGAGCATGGACTAAGCACCGTCAGCAGCAGTGAACCCATGATTTTCATCAATACTGTGAATGATGCACCGGCAAGACCAACATTAAGTACGCCTATTGACGGTAGTGAGATCACAAACCTGTATAGCGACTTGGTCGTCAACAATGCTAGCGACCCAGAAGGCGAAGCTGTTATTTATGTATTTGAACTGGATACCGTAAATACTTTTGATAGCAGCAATATACAAAGCTCCAATGCTATTACCGAAACACCCATGGTCACTGGCTGGTCAGTCAATGGATTGTTGGATAACACCTGGTATCACTGGCGCACAAAAGCCAGCGATGGTCTGGCAGAAAGTTTATGGGTTAATGGTCGTTTCTTCGTTAATCAATTTAATGATGCACCTGGAATAACAAAAGCATTAAATCCTGGCAATCATGCCTGGACAGGAAATCTACAACCAACACTGGAAGTGTACCCAGCAATTGACATTGATGGTGATGCGTTAAGCTATGAATTTAAAGTCTATAAAGTAGTTACTACTAATGTCGAGCCTGAGCTAGTCACAACTGGTACAAGCAATACAACTTTCTGGCAGCTTGATACAGCTCTCATTGAAAGTGGATATTACTACTGGCATGCACGTGCTATAGATGAACATGGTCTTGCCGGTGAGTGGGGTGATCTTGTCATATTCTTTGCTGATGATGACGGTATCAATGACACCCCAACAATCCAGCTAAAAAATATCAAACTTGAAGATAATGATCTATCTCTCGATCATCAGGAAGAAGATAACTCTGAAGAGAATGATGAAGTCTCTGGTGTTGAAATTAAATGGACAGATTACGATCCTGATAGCAATGCACGTATCAATCTGTACTACGATACAGACCAATATGGTGAAGATGGTATATTAATTGCACTGGATATTTTAGAAGATCCTGATGGCGATTCTGATCAGCATTTCTGGGATGTCAGCCAAATTCAGGCTGGCGTCTACTTTATTTATGCCGTCATTGATGATGGAAACAGTAGATCTGTCGATTACTCAAACAATGCCATTCTCATTGGCGATGGTGGCGGACAACCATACCTGGTATTTAAAACCGCTGAATCAGAAAATGAAGGCAAGCGTAACCAACGTGCCATGATAGCCTGGCGTGATCTTGACAGTAACAGTAACGCAACAATCAGTCTTTATTATGACACCGACACTGCGGGCTTTGATGGTGTTCTAATTGCAGATGCCATTGAAGAAAACCGTGATGGCAATGGCGATCATTTCCTATGGGATATTTCTACACAAACAGAGGGTACATATTATATTTATGCCACAATTTCTGATGAGACTAACAGCTATCATGTCTATTCAGAAAAACCATTTGTTATCGAGCACCACGGGCAAGAGAGAGACTAAAAATGCATCCGTTAAATAGATGCATACTCATTCTAGCTATGATTTATTCCAACAACAGTTTAGCCAGCAGCATCGATCAAAATCGATTGAAACAACTATTTGATTCCGGAGATAGTCAGGCGGCCTATGAATACGCGCTCTCTGAAATATCGACTTACGAAGGCGACCCTACTTTTGATTATTACTATGGTGCATCAGCGATAGATGTGGGACAGAGTAGCGAAGGTGTTTTTGCACTTGAACGTGTACTGGTTTCACAACCCAATAATCATGCTGCTCGACTGGAACTGGCACGCGGTTATTTTATTCTTCAGGAATATACTCGATCACGTGCAGAGTTCAATACCGTGCTTAAATATAATCCTCCCGATGATGTACGTGAAAGAATTTATAACTATCTGGATAGCATACGATTACAGGAAGACAGATATAAAACCACATCAACCGTCTATGTAGAACTTGGCTATGGTACAGATTCGAATATTAATAGTGGCCCCAATAATCCAACGATTATTTTTCTCGGACAAACAGGGCAACTTAATGCTTCTGCCTTAGAACAAAAAGATAACGTCGGCAGATTAAAAGCTAATTATGGTTTCAGCACACCATTAACTGCAAAGACATCATTCAATGCCAGCATCAATGCCAGTTTGAATAACAACAGTGAGCACAGTGAACTAAATACATCGACTTATACCGAATCGGCTGGCTTTCGTTTTCTGCATGCCCAGGACACATATACGATCGATTTAATTGCACAACAATTTTCCATTGATGGTAATGATTACCGCCAGTTGACAGGTATCAATAGCAACTGGAAAAGAAATCTTTCACAACTATCAACCTTACAGGCATATCTTCAGCTTTCTAAACAGGATTTTGATGGACAGGAAGTACGTAATGTAAACACTGCCACACTCGGCATCGGGCTTACTAAACGATTAAAAGTTGCCTTATCACCAGTAATATTTAGCAGCGTTTATATCGCCCAGGACAACCCGGAACATGACAGCGATACTGCCAAACGAATCGCAGAGCGTGATTATTACGGTGCTCGAATTGGCACAGTATTAAGCACCTCGCCAAAAACATCCAGTCAACTTTCCATTAACTACCAGAGTAGCCAATATGGACTCGAAGATACTAACGGTATTCTAAGAGAAGATAATCATAGTAGTGCAGAATATAATTTCACCTGGTTATTATCTCGAAACTGGAGTTTGCTCGCAGATGCCAGTTATATACAAAATGACTCAAGCAACACCATAAATGCATATGATCGAAAACAATTCATCGTTTCCCTTCACTATGAAATGAAATAACACCCTTAAACATCTTGAGGCAAAGATCATGATAAAACTTACGAACAATTTGACAATCTGGGTAAAAAACTCATTGTTGATAATGGGGCTTTTATTTTCTAGCCACGCAATTTCCGAAAGCAATATTGGGCGCGTCATCCAAAGTAATGGAGACCTTGTTGCCTCCAATAATGGTTCAACAAGATCACTAAAACGTGGTTCCTATATTGCTGAAGGAGATGTAGTTAATTCCGGTGCCACCTCAAAATCTCAGTTGAGAATGGTGGATGGAGCATTAATTGTATTACGCCAAAATTCAGAAATGCATTTTGAAGAATATAAGTACGATGAAAAAAATAAATCTGCTGGCAGCAGCATCTTCAGTTTAATTAGAGGTGGCTTTAAAACCATTTCTGGATTAATTGGAAAACAGAACAAGAAGAGCTACAAAGTCAAAACTGCCTTTAGCACAATTGGAATACGTGGCACTGACTATGGTGTCACCATCTGTGAGCAGAGTAATTGCAGTGATGGTGCTGATGGCACACTCAATGATGGCCTCTATGCCAGTGTCATTGATGGTGAAATCTCCAGTGAAAATGAAACTGGTCTGTATGTATTCTCTAACGATGAATATTTTTATGTTGCCAGTAAAAGCAGCGAACCAGAAAGTCTGTTAAAAGCACCCGGTGTTATTTTTGATCCAAATACCATCGAAATCAGCACTAAAGACATGGCTGTAAGCAATGAG
>JBEQLM010000380.1:0-474 GCA_040325975.1 Gammaproteobacteria bacterium
CGGAGTTAGCCGGTGCTTATTCCTACAGTACCGGCAGCTACTTACACGTAAGTAGGTTTCTTCCTGTAGAAAAGCAGTTTACAACGCATAGCGCATTCATCCTGCACGCGGCATGGCTGGTTCAGTCTTTCGACCATTGACCAATATTCCTCACTGCTGCCTCCCGTAGGAGTCTGGTCCGTGTCTCAGTACCAGTGTGGGGGACAATCCTCTCAGAACCCCTAGACATCGAAGTCTTGGTAAGCCGTTACCTTACCAACAAACTAATGCTACGCATGCCCATCTTATACCACCGGAGTTTTAAATATCTTACCATGCGATAAAACATTGTTATGCGGTATTAATCCAGATTTCTCTGGGCTATCCCCCAGTATAAGGTAGGTTGCATACGCGTTACTCACCCGTGCGCCGGTCGCCATCTTCTAGCAAGCTAGAAATGCTGCCCCTCGACTTGCATGTGTTAGGCCTGTCGCT
>JBEQLM010000380.1:484-755 GCA_040325975.1 Gammaproteobacteria bacterium
AGCCAGGATCAAACTCTTCGTTGTATAAAAAACTTATAGTTAATTCTGCTCGTGGATAATATCTAAGTTAATTCGTAAATTTAATTGACAAGGTTATTTTCTTGTATTTACCTAACTTTATTCTACTTCCAATATTTTCAAAGAACTTGCGTTCAAAATTTCTAATTGTTTTGACCGTGATTACACTGTCAAAGCGGGTGCAAAGATAACAACTTTTAGTTTTAAAAACCAAATGAAATTTGAAGTTTTTTTTGAGAAAGTTTTTCTCTCT
>JBEQLM010000381.1:0-752 GCA_040325975.1 Gammaproteobacteria bacterium
GATGTTAGCTATATTTTGCAGAGCGTAGGTAACCAGACCATCAAAAATACATTTCTTGATACCGCTACGCACTTCCCTTCCGTCGATGGCTGGTGATAAGACTTTGTAATCGAAAAAACTGATGGCTGTTTGCATCACATCACGTCGTATAAACTCACCCTCAAGTACCGAGCCCATGATTTTTTTCTCTTCCTTATCGGCGCATAACAACGCGCAGCACACATCGAGCGAAGCATTTTCCGACTGATCAAAAAATGTTTTCAACTCGGTGCCACAACTAAAAATGTTCTGCAACGCATCGGGGGTGGAAAAGTAAGCACGAACTTCGGGATCACTGACGAAGGTATTGCGACTGACATCCATCGGCCCCGGGATTTGATCAACTAAACTGGTGATGTATGCCAATGAGGTAGCCACTTCCCGTTGTAACTTTTTCCGGTAACCTGGTACAAGGCGCAACTTTGTATCTGTACCTTCGATAACTAGGTCAATGGCTTCGGCAAGACTATAGCCGGTATCCTGTTCAGCAGAGTATGTCTGCTCAGCCGAGAAAAAATTCGTAATGGATTCAAATAATTTGAGCATGTATCTCTCCGTTAGCCTTCTCCACTCAGCTAATCGCCCAGGTTACCCTTATGTGTTTTGGTTGGCAGTACGCCGGTTCTGGCGGTAGCTTTTACCGCATGATCGAAAAAGGCAATATAATCCAGCCAGTCGTTGATGGGACCATGGTGTGAAAATATCACCAGTCC
>JBEQLM010000382.1:0-732 GCA_040325975.1 Gammaproteobacteria bacterium
AGTTGTTTTAAGTTTTTAAGTTTTAGATTTTTTCGTTCTAAATAGATACAGGTAAGAGGAGAAGCTGATCGTGGCTAGAAAGACACCATTGGAGCGCGTGCGCAACATCGGCATTATGGCTCACATTGATGCAGGTAAGACTACTGCAACTGAGCGCATTCTCTTTTATACCGGCGTATCCCATAAAATTGGTGAAGTTCATGATGGCGCAGCTACCATGGACTGGATGGAACAGGAGCAGGAGCGTGGTATTACCATCACCTCAGCAGCAACAACCTGTACCTGGAATGACCATCTTATTAATATCATCGACACCCCTGGTCACGTGGATTTTACTATTGAAGTAGAGCGTTCTTTGCGCGTGCTTGATGGCGCTGTAGGTGTTTTCTGTGCGGTAGGTGGTGTTGAGCCTCAGTCTGAAACTAACTGGCGTTATGCCAATGAGTCAGAAGTCTCTCGTATCATCTTCATTAACAAATTAGACCGTATCGGTGCTGATTTCTACCGTGTGACTAAACAGGTAGAAGATGTACTGGGCGCCGTGCCATTAGTTATGGTTCTGCCAATCGGTATAGAAGACCAGTTCAAGGGTTGTGTTGACCTGTTAACACGCAAAGCCTGGATATGGGATAACGAAGCAGATACAACGGCTTACCGCATCGAAGAGCCACCTGCAGAGATGGCAGATGAGATCGAAGAGTGGCGTGAAAAACTGATCGAAACTGCGGTCGA
>JBEQLM010000383.1:0-705 GCA_040325975.1 Gammaproteobacteria bacterium
TGGCTCCATTATTTCCGTCAACGAGGGAGATACGATTCAACCAGGTGCCGTTGTGGGTAAGATCCCAAGAGAAACAACCAAGACCAAGGATATTACGGGTGGTCTGCCAAGGGTTGCCGAGCTTTTTGAAGTCCGCAAACCCAAAGATCATGCTGTTATCACAGAAATTGACGGCAGGGTCTCTTTTGGTAAGGACCTTAAGGGTAAACGACGGGTTGTAATCACACCTGAGATTGGTGAACCCAAGGAATATCTGATACCAAAAGCCAAGCATGTCAGCGTTCATGAGGCTGATTATGTAAAAGCAGGTGAACCTTTGATGGATGGTTCTCCACTCCCCAATGACATTCTTCGGGTACTTGGCGTCAAGGAGCTGGCGCGCTTCCTGGTGAATGAAATCCAGGAGGTGTATCGTCTGCAGGGTGTCAAGATTAATGACAAGCATATTGAGGTTATCGTGCGGCAGATGCTGCGCCGGGTCCAGATAAGCGATCCTGGTGACTCCACTTTTATGCTCGGTGAGCAGGTCGAATGGTGGATTTTCGATGAAGAAAATGAGAGGATTATTAACTTGGGTGAAGGACAGCCTGCAGTTGCAGAATCGTTACTTCTCGGCGTGACAAAAGCTTCTCTTTCTACTGACAGTTTTATTTCTGCCGCCTCCTTCCAGGAGACGACGAAGGTTTTGACCAACGCCGCTATGGC
>JBEQLM010000384.1:0-700 GCA_040325975.1 Gammaproteobacteria bacterium
TGGAGATTGCCAACGGAAGGACCGTGGAGGTTGCGATTCCGAAAAAAGACGATCAATACGATATGGAGATGCTATCCGCAATGCTTATGCGCCTGAAGACTCGATTCCCGGAGAAGGAAGACGCTACGGTCTTGATGGAACCGGAAATAGAGTACGACTATCTAATTCAGATCATGGATGCGGTACGTGGCTCCGAAGTGCATGTGGAAGGAAGCGAAGAGGTTGAGAAAATGGTTCTCTTTCCGAACATATCCATAGGAGACGCGCCATGAGAAAAACCAGACGCATTAAACGGATGGGGCGTAGCAGGGGAAAGCTTGCAGGTCTGAACCTGACACCACTGATGGATGTTTTTACCATTCTGGTGTTCTTTCTTCTTTTCCACTCAGCCAGCGGTGATATTATGGAAGCGCCCAGGCATATCAAACTTCCCGACTCCAGTGTCGAGGCCAAGCCAAGGGAAACAGTGGTGATCATGGTCAGCCCCCAGGTGGTAATTGTTCAGGGCGAAGCCGTGATCAGCACCCCCGAACTTCTTGATGCCAAGATTGAGACGGTTTCTGAAATAACAGAGCGCCTGAAGCAGCTTGAACGCAATATTATCGGGATAAGCACCAAGACGGTTGCTGCAAGCAAGGAAGTCACTATCCTTGCGGATAAAACGATTCCGTTCAGAGCGCTTAAAAAAATAATGTCAACC
>JBEQLM010000385.1:0-675 GCA_040325975.1 Gammaproteobacteria bacterium
ATCAATACCTAAGCGACTTATCTGGAGTGTTTCTCTGTTTAATTTAGATATTTTAGCCATACGTTTCGCGCCAACTTAATAGTAAAAAACATTACTGAGTCACAGATAAATAGTACAACAATTTTGTTTATAAAAGACTACATTACCGAAATTTTCACTGTGGTTTAGCCTGTTAACCTGTATGGCAGTGCGTAGGTCCGACTAGATTGTCTGGAGTAGTGGTGCACGGAAGCACCGTTAACGAACCAAAGGATGGAATAGTGGTGCACGGAAGCACCGTTAACGAACCAAAGGATGGAGCAGATTTGAACGATAGCCACAACGGGGTTAGGCATAAGGAAATGCCGGATATGGCGTAACCACTAAAGGCCATGCACAAGCTGTTTTAGATAAATTGAAAGAGCTTTAAAAAATTAAAGATGCCTGCCCCTTCTGACTCAATTTTTTAAAAAAGACAAAGCATATTCACCGCAGACAAATTTGAACGTACGCAGTACGGCCCGAAGGGCAAATCACATGGAAGTGATTTGTAGTTGAACCGACCCGTTGGCAAAGTGAAAGTTCTCGGGAACCCGCAGTGTTTTTCTGGGGGCAAGGTTTGAAACAATTACTCTCTGACACCTGTTTTATCTGTGGGACAGCAGCGAGTCTGACCCCATTTCTTTCTATTTCCAT
>JBEQLM010000386.1:0-670 GCA_040325975.1 Gammaproteobacteria bacterium
TCACTCATTTCCGCAGAGGCTGGTAAAGTGGCCACGGTGAGATCGATATCGACGTTTGTCTTGCGAACACCGATATTAACAGCAATGTTGTCGGAGATGAAATAGGCAACAGAGACCATCAGCAGAGTGCCGTCTCCATCGATGCTGGCACTGTTGCCAGTACCGTCATCCACGTCACCTGAGACGAAAACCAGACCGGCCTGAAGAATTATACTGGTTTCAGTGTTTATACTGATATTGTAACCAACGACAGGCCCCATCATGTTTATGGAATCGTTTGTACCATCTGAGTAATCGGTGTCTTCATTGTTAATCATCAGGCCAACTCCCAGATTCCTGGCAAAGAAGTAAGTAACGCCTACATTGAGTACAGTGGTATCTGCCTTCTCAGTGGCGTTGATGGCGTTGATGCTAATTTCACTGGAGCTGTCCTCAAAGCTGGTGTCTCCACCGATCATGATTGTGCCCGGGTCAAGGTCGCGCGCCTCAGTCATGGTGCTAGCAAGAATGAGGGTGGCAGTGGCAAGAGAAAGGGTAAATTTATTCATTTTCGTTCTCCTATGTTGGTGATCATACTTATGGGTTGTGGTCATATATTAATAAATCAAGGCTGATAACTTTTTATCACATCAACATAATTACTGTGTTCGTAAGCGGCTGGATCTATGGC
>JBEQLM010000387.1:0-653 GCA_040325975.1 Gammaproteobacteria bacterium
GCGGATAATGCCATTGATCTTAATAGCATCAGCATTATTGGTGCACCTGCTAATGGTGCTCTGACTATCAACGGTGACGGCACGGTCACTTATACACATGATGGCAGTGAAACATTAAGCGACAACTTTAGTTACACCATTTCAGATATTAGTGGAGCCATATCAAATACCGCCACGGTTAATATATCTGTTACTGCCTTAAATGATAATCCTGTTGCTGTTGATGATGTTGGTAATGTAAATGAAGGCGGTGCAGTAACAATTGATTTGGCGGGCAACGACATTGATCTTGATAATGCTATCGATCTTAATAGCATCAGCATTATTGGAGCACCTGCTAATGGTGCTCTGGCTATCAACGGTGATGGCACGGTTACTTATACACATAGTGGCAGTGAAACCTTAAGCGATACGTTCACTTACACTATCTCAGATATCAGTGGTGCTATTTCAAATACGGCCACTGTCAATATTACTGTTAGTGCTGTTAATGATGCACCTACAGCAGTTGTTGATGCAGACAGCGTGAATGAAGGTGGTTCAGTCATCATTGATTTAGCCGGGAATGATACTGATGCGGATAATGCTATCGATCTTAATAGCATCAGCATTATTGGTGCACCTGCTAATGGTGCTCTGATTATCAACGGTGA
>JBEQLM010000388.1:0-643 GCA_040325975.1 Gammaproteobacteria bacterium
GTTATTAATGGAGGTTATTGATGGAGCCGGAGACAATCCAATTTATAAGCGATTTTTGGCCGCTTGTTTTTATAGCCTATCAATTTTTGCTCCGGATAGTGAATCATTCCACTACCAAGAAATCGAAAGGAAAGGATAATGCCAAGTAGGATAGACACTTTAACTTACACAGGCTTTGGTCTACTTGGAGCAGGGACAACCGGCGAGCTAGTGAAAGAAGCCACAATAAACTCTTTAGAATGTCCTATATTGCCGATAGAGGCAGCGCAAAACATAATGGAATTAAATTTGTTCTTTGGCTATCTGCCAGGATATGAATTAAACCTTACCGGCGTTATTGCAATATTAGGTGCAGGCATGATGCTACTGTCAATACACAGAGGCAGCAAAGAAAAGAAACGCAGACTAGAGCGTGAATCATTTCCTAATTCAGTAGTAAGAGATCCAGATAAATAGAATCCCTGGTTGGGATAACCCGACTTAGACGAAAGCTTTCATAAAAAGGAGGTGATTAATCTGGCGATAGTACGCCTAAACTATCAAGCTAAGCACGCCGCGAGGTGTTACAGCTCCTAATTAATTAGAGGTGATGTATGGAAGGTAAAAGCATATTTAGATCAAAAACATTTTGGGTGAATACTTT
>JBEQLM010000389.1:0-603 GCA_040325975.1 Gammaproteobacteria bacterium
CCTTGTTAATTATTAAACATGCTGATGAAATTGTGGTTAAATTTAGATAGCCGGCGCAACGGGTAAAACCCTATGAAAAGTTTTTATCTCTTCTTTGTCCCATGCGCCAAATTCCGTTCACTTATATCGCATCTTCTCCTTTTTCTCCGGTACGCACCCGAATCACGCCCTCGATGGGGAGAACAAAAATTTTTCCGTCACCGATTTTTCCTGTATAGGCGGCCTTTAGTATGGTTTCCATCACCTGCTCCACCCGCTTGGACTCGACGATGATTTCGAGTTTTATTTTGGGTATAAAGTCCACCACATATTCAGCGCCTCGGTAAATCTCCTTATGCCCCTTCTGACGGCCGTAACCTTTTACCTCTGAAATCGTCATCCCCTGAATACCGATCTCATTGAGGGCTTCTTTTACATCATCCAGTTTAAACGGTTTTATGATCGCCTCTATCTTTTTCATAATTATTCCTCCTTACTTCACCAATCTACGTTATTTGCCTGGATCTACAGGCTTAAAACCTGGTAAAATTTCTTCAATGGTTGTTTTAATCGTCGCCACCTGATCCGGCAAATCGACTTTCTGTCCATCGAAATCTCTGACAT
>JBEQLM010000038.1:0-11037 GCA_040325975.1 Gammaproteobacteria bacterium
GTGCGCCACACATGACCATCTAAATGAATATTTGACAACAACAACCCCGTGGGATGCTGGCAATACAGGGAGATCAAAGACTAATTTAGATAGCTATTATCAGGCTACTGTAACAGCAATGGAAAGCATAGGATTAACCCCAGACACTACACTAGCAACCTTCGCAACTAATAAAGTTGGTGTGAATTGGTTCGAGCTTGGAAGCCCAGAAACTTCGCATAAAAGCTCAGTTGATGACCTAACTGTGCAAGCAGGTTATGGTTTTATAGCTATGCGTTGCTCAGCACTAAATACTGACAGCTACCCTAAGTCATTTATTCCTAACGCAGCAGCAGCTAAAGTACCTAACCACTTCTTAAAATCTAGGACAAAACATAGAGGTATAGCGGTATTGGTTGGGCGTGATGGTGGTATTACAAATAGCAATGGTAACAGTTATGATAAAAATGCCTTTAATTCTACTGGACAAGGGTTTGAGGCGCTAAATAACGGAACGATGATCTATTACCATCATGATGATTTTGAAGACGTAACCGTACAGCCTTCTGGTACTTCAACGGGCGGACTAAACGATACGTTTGGATTATTGACATGGCAGGTCATGGCTGATTATGCAGCCATGTGTCCTAATACCGTAGACTTTGGAGCAGATGTAAATAATTACATCTTTTAAATACTATGAAAAAACTACTATTACTTCTAACCCTACTTTTTTCTTTTAATGTTTATGCAGTAGACCTTGGCGTTATTGACCCGACAATCGACGGTCAAAAAACCTTGACTCTAACTTGTGTAAAACCGCTGCAATACGAAGATGACACCGACATTGCTATTGATGAGGTTGTTGATATTCAGTGGAAAGCCTCAAAAGATGGCGGTGCATATATCGACTTCGGCGGTGTCGTTACGGAGTGCAAGCAGGTTATTGACTTAACACAGGTGGTTGATGGTGATTACATTTATAAAGTAATAGCCTGGGCACGTGGTAAACAGTCTGCGTTATCAAGTGAATTTGTGAGTGCAACGGTAAAGCGTCTGCCGAACCCATACACTCCAACGAGTTTAGACGCTACATTGAGTTAATCGGTTCGGCGATATTTGCATTTTGGTGGAGACTTAAATCATGGTGGCAGAGACTATACAGAAAATTATTCCCAGCCAAGGCACTCGCTTAAAGTGGTTGCTGGCATTGACTGTGCTGGCCACGCTTGCATGGCTATATTCGTTTTTCGGCCATGCTGCAGAAGGGCAGGCCGTATCGTTCGTCATGTGGGCAGACTTTGAGAAATGGCTGTTCATGGCTTACGGCGCAACCGAAGTCGGCAACAAATATTCACATGCGGTAATGAACCGTTAAAACACAATTTATCAACAACTACCGTTAAAAGCGGCAGGAGAAAAGTAAGATGGCAACAAAAAAAGATACCACCAAAAAAGGCGTATCTGATGACAATAACGACAAAAGTGCATCAGATTACATTGAAGAACAAGGCGATCTGGATCGTACAAATGACGTTAATGACATTGTAGCCAATGCCAAGAAAGCGCGTGAAATGGAAGCAGCCGGGGTCGATATGAGTAACCCGATGGAGGTTAGATTGGCCAAAGAAAAAATGGATAAGGGCGAACATCCTGATCCAAATGCTGGAAAACTTGACGAAGAAGGGGGTGATGACAATCTCGATGCTCATGAAGAGCTGGATAAATCAGAGCCAGAAATGGTTGTGGTTAAGATCAATGGAGTCGAGCGTAAAGTTCCTCAAGCCGATGTTGATGCTGAAGGTGGCGTTATTGCCTACCAGAAAGCAAGATCTGCCGATGAAAAAATGCGCCAAAATGCTGAGGATAAAAAACAGCTTGAAATTCGCGAAGCTCAGATAGCGCAAAGAGAGCTTGCAATTGCAACACAAGAACAGGCACAATTAAAGAAAGAGAATAAATCTGGCAAGCCATCTACGGACGCGAGCCAGCCGTCTGCCGAAGCAATAGCTTTGGGAGAGAAAATGTATTCAGGAGATCAAGACCAAGCAAATGAGGCTGTCGACACCATACTTGAGCGAAGCAAGCCTTCTACTCCAGTCGATACCGAAACGATTGTAAATCAAACTGTTGCTAAGGTTCAGTGGCAGAATGATGTAAATTCGGCAAAGCAGTATTTTGCAACTGAATATAGTGATATAGACAGTAATCCTGAGTACCGTGGATATGCTGATCAGGCAACTAAGCGCATTATGGCTGAGAATCCTAATTGGACACCTCAGCAAGTCGTGACAGAGGCCGGGGAACAGGCACGATTAAAGTTCCGTGATCAACTACGGGAAAATGTGAAGGCGGATGAGGATGAAAACCGCATGAATAATAAGCGAACCACGGATAATGTCAGAGGTAATGATGCAACGGTCCAGAAAAAGCCCGAGCAGAAGGCCAAGACGCAGAAACAAATAATCGCGGATATGCAGAAGAATCGCAGTCACGCATCGGATTAAACTTTAAATTCTATCGCTGTGAAGCGAGGGAGAAAATAAAATGGCTCAAGTATGGGCAGTGGCCGCAGATGGCGGTTATATGTACTCAGATGAATTATCTGATGTGCTTCGCATGAAACTTCAACCAATGGTTCGTTTCCGTCAGCATTGCGATGCTAAGGACGCAACCGATAAAGGCCTGAATAAAGGTGATAAGTTCTACTGGGATGTCTATTCTGACGTTGCTGAGCGCGGTGGCGATCTCGACGAGCAGGAAGCAATGCCAGAAACCAAGTACCAGGTTAGCCAAGCGTCATTGACAATTGGTGAACAGGGTAACTCCGTTCCTTTCAGTGCCAAACTGGATAACTTCTCTAAACATCCCGTTAAAGAAGTAATCAACAAAGTGCTTAAAAACGATGCGTGTAAAGCGCTCGATGCAAAAGCATGGACTCAATTTGACTCTACTGTTTTAACAGCTGCTGCGACTGCTACAGGCGCTATCACTGTTGAAGAAGGTGGCTGTACTGTCACCAATGACGTGGCTCTGGACAAGACTCACGTTAAGTTGATCGTTGATGAAATGAAAGAGCGTAATATCCCGATGTTTGATGGTCAGGATTATTTCGCGATTGCATGGCCTTCAACTTATCGCGCATTCAAAAACAACCTTGAAGCTCTGCACATTTATGTGTCTGAAGGTTATCGCAAGGTCATGAATGGTGAGATTGGCCGTTATGAAGGCACTCGCTTCCTTGAGCAGACTAATATCGCTAAGGGTGGCGCTGTTGATTCAACCACTCACACTTCTCAGGTTAAAGATGCGTGGAATAACGCTAAGTCTGACTGGTGTTTCTTCTTCGGCGAAGACACGGTTGCTGAAGCAATTGTTATTCCAGAAGAGCTGCGCGGTAAAATCCCTACGGATTATGGCCGCTCAAAAGGCATCGCCTGGTACTCAATGATCGGTTACGGCATTGTGCATGCAGACGCAACTAACGCTCGCATCCTGAAATGGGAATCTGCGGCTTAATTTAAATTGGTGATTGGTCGGGGCTTCCCGGCCATAACCTAACTGGAGAATTAATATGGGTAAAATTTACGATAACCCTGATCGCAAAGTCTATAACTTAGGCGTTATTGATTTTGGCGATGCAGCTAACCGAGACATTACCATTCCTGGCCGAACTGGCATGAAAGGTACTGTTGTCGGTATTCAGGCATTTGTTACTGAAGCCTTCTTGGTTGATACCCTTGATGCGAATGTGCAAGTTGGCTCAGCTGCTGGTGAAGTAGAGTATGGCAATTTGGTTCTTACCGATGCGCTCGCACTTGATGACATCATCAATGAAGACACCTTGCCTAACACTATCCCTGATTTTGTTTCTGGTATTGCATCTGGTAATACGCAGATCCCATCTGGTGGTGATGTGTATGTTCGTGGCAAATTTGGTACTGATGGCACGGCTGTAACAGGTCAGGCAGAAGTTCAAGTTACCATTGACTGGTATTGCTAATTTTTAGCTGGTCATTTTTCAATAATCCATAACAACTTTATGAGGTGATGTATGGAAGGCGGAACAAAAGAAAGTAATCGTCGCAGCATGGGCGGTGGTCTTGAAGAGGGTGTAAGCTCTCAGGAAAAGATTACCGACAAAACGCTTCGTGATGAAGATAAGAAGTCTCAGGCTCCTAAATCTTCAAGCGAATCCGTTGGCCATGGTATGACTATTAAACAGTAGTCACAACGAAAAGGCCTGCCGCTCTGGTGGGCCTTTTTTCAATCTAATTTGGAGATATGAATATGAAAGAAATCAAATATTCACATCGTTCTAACGGTAATTGCAAGTGTCAAAATTGTCGTACAGGTGGTGGCTCTCATAGCCAGAACATCCGTACCGAGAATGAGCCCACTGGTGATGCCACAACTAAAAATCTATTGGATGAAGGTGTCAGTTCTCGCGAACCGTTTGATCGGCAGGCGGAAGATGGCTATTTCTACCCTTAGTAGGTGAAATAAAATGACTGAAGAAAACTCTCAAGAACAAGAAATTGCTGAAGATGTTGTAGCTTATTCGGATATGAGCTGGCAAAAGCTGAAAGCCCTGATGACCGCTGAAGGTCAGGAATGGGTTAATGCTGAGCATGCCATTGAGTATCTGACTAAATTGGATGAAGCCGATGATTCAGAAAGCTCAAATGATGCTGATACAACAGAAGAAGGTAGCTCGCAAGAAACTGATGAGAGCCCTGAACCTAGTGCTGAAGAAGATCTTGATCCAGAAAGTGCAGCGCCAGACGGGGCTGACGAATCAACTGACGCAGTTACTGACTTGGCTACTGACTCGGAAGTAGATGATTCTGATGATTCTGATGAGGATGAGGTCATTAACGACGAATCCTTGGTTACTGATCCTGAAGACAATACCCCACGCTTTGATCCTGATGCTAAGCACGGCGTTATTTCTGGTCAGTGCAATGCACGTTATTGGCAGAATGGTTGTCATTTTGATAGCCAGGGCCAATATATTGCGCCTGAAGATGTCGTGGTTGAGTCAGAAGAAACTGATTAATGTCAGACTATCTCACTCTTGTTAAACAGCTCCAGCGTGAATGTGGCGTTTCTGGGGCTGCTATTAGCACGGTATCCAATCAGACCGGTATGTATAACAAGCTGGTTCAATGGATTGCTGATGCTGATGAGTATATCCAGTCATTGCACATCGACTGGAAATTCTTATGGAGTGAGTATTTAGTAACGACTGTGGCAGGTAATGCTGAGCCAGCGATCCCTGCTGATTTAAACATCTGGGATCGAGACTCTTTTTACCTGGACTACACATTAAAAAGTCATAAAAAGCTTGTTTATAAAGAATATAAATTATGGCGCGATGGTCAGGGTCGAGGCGTTCAAACAAATCGCACACCTAATTTAATTGTTATAAAACCTAATAATCAAATTGTTTTGTCGCGCCCACCTGATGACGCTTATGCATTAACGGCTGACTACTGGGCTACGCCTACAAAAATGGTCGGTAACACTGATGTCTCTGCAATTCCGGCAGCGTTTCATCGAATTATCGTCATTCAGGCAAAGCTATGGTACGCAGAAGAGCAAGAGCAGCCTGATGTATATGCTGTTGCCAAAAAAGAATTATATGGTGATGGGCGCAAGAACATGGGCTTACTTGGTCGCTTAGAGTCGGTGCAGCTTCCAAATCAGGAGGGCCGGACAATGGGCGAGGCTCCAAATATAACAATACGGCCAGAATAATGAGACAGACTCAGCACTTTCCTTTAGAGGGTGGACTGAACGAGGTCACACCCCCGCTATCGCTTAAAGGTGGCGAATTGTACGGCGTTTTAAATTATGAGCCTGGAGACAAAGGCGGATATCGTAGGATTGATGGCTATGAGCGATTAGATGGGCGATTGCAGCCTTCGGATGCTTCATACTGGATATTAAACTTTGATGCTGGTGATATTGTTGAGCCTGAAGTTGGCTGTACGGTTTTTTGTACTGAAGATAGCGCAAAGGCAGAAGTTGGCGCTGTAGTTCTTGAGTCTGGCACATGGGCTGGCGGGGATGCCGCTGGGTATCTTGTTTTATATCAGCTTACTGGTTTTTTTGAGGACAACGAGCCTCTTTCTTTTACTGCAGCTGGTGATGGTTTTGATACCGGCTTTTCTAATGGGTTTGGATAATTATGGTTGATACAGTACGCACAATTGAAGACATACTGCTTCTGCTTGCAGATAATACCTCTGGCGATATATCGCCTCAAGATATTCGTGATGCCGTGGTGTCGCTTGAGGCATTATCCCCATCCGTTGCAGTTCATTCAACTGTAAATAGCGGGGCAGCTGATGATTATTACACGAATGGATTTTATGATTGTCCTGTAACGGACTCAAATTTAAGTGATGCATCACCTACGCAGACTCACGGCACTGCTAGTACCGGAGCAGCTGCTCATGCGATTGTTGTGGCTAGTGCGGTAGGTACAACTGATACTGGAACTCTTGTGCTAACAGTGACCGGTACAAGTATTGATTTTGATGGCGTTCCAACGCCAGGTGATACAGAGATTGTCGTTGCTGACTGCCTGTCATCTGCTACAAATCAATACTACGAGACAGTTAAGAGTTGGCTTGGGCAGGTAACATATACGCTATCAAGCAGTACCGGAACTACATTTGCATATTCTTTTAATTATGGTTTTGCTGCGTATGAAGATTTTGGCGATAGCGATTTTATTTTAGATCATTTCTTATTTGAATGGCTTGGCGCTGCTACTGATGCGGGTTTCGATATAGACTTTCATCATCATAAAGCAACTGGCTGGACTTATCACGCCACTGCATTTAGTGCAGGTCCAGCACCAATATATAAATTATCAACAGATTATTTAACTGATAAAAGCTTGATAAGTGGCGAGTATGGTCGGTGGAAGAGATCAGGCTTGTCTATTCCAGTCGATGGCTCAGGAAGCGAAGGCATTGTTATTCATGTAACTACAACAGTAAATAATTCTCTTCGATGGTGTCATTGTTCGGCTAATGTAAAAATTCAACCGACCACGGCATAAAGGTTACCCAATGGGTTTAGCGGCAACAGCAATAGCGAATGGTGACGACTCTGAAAATGGAGCTTTAACAGATGAGAACGATACATTATATTCTCGTGCTGCTATTGAGTCTGCAAGAGTAAAAATTGAGGCAGTTCCTGGAAGCGGGAAAATTCGCGGCGTCTGGTTATTTAATAATAAAAAATATGCTTTCCGGGATAATGCCGCTGGCACGAATTGCATAATGTGGGAGTCATCATCTACAGGATGGCAAGAAATAGATCTTGGTGCATATACTGACTTCTCTGCCGGTACAGATAGCGCTGATATTGGCTTTGTTGTTGGCGAAGAAGTAAGAGGCGGGTCTAGCTCTTCTACCGGAACAATTGTAGCTGTTGTAAAAACAGGCGGAAGCTGGGTTGCTGGTACGGCTACTGGCCGAGTATATGTAAGAAGTGTTTCTGGAGTACCGTTTCCAGTGGAGGTCTTCACTGGTCAAACATCTGGAACTTATGCCACAAGTAGTGGGAAACAACCAATAACACTACTACCAGGTGGCCGCTATGAATTTGTTAATGAAAATTTTTATGGCCATAGCTCGTTAAAGGCAATGTTTGGATGTGATGGCGTGAATAACGGCTTCATGTTTAGCGCTAATGGGTTCCAGTTAATCGTTACGGGAATGGTTGATGATGCGCCGATTCATGTGGCTGAGCATAAAAAGCACTTGTTCTTTGCGTTTCCTGGCGGATCTGTGCAGCATTCATCTATCGGGAATCCTGCTGAATGGTCGCCAATTACCGGAGCCGCTGAAATTGCTACTGGCGATGAAATTACGGCTTTTGTTACATTGCCGGGTGATACGCTTGGCGTCATGAATAGAAACAGGCTCTATATTTTGTATGGAACGTCTGCGGCTAATTGGAACCTTATCGAACATTCTGATGAATCAGGTGCTATTGAGTGGACCGTGCAGCGCATCGGTAAGCCTGTTTACTTTGATGATCGCGGCCTGATGGATTTTAAGGCGGTTCAGGATTATGGTGATTTTAAAAATGCTTCTTTCTCTGAAAAGATCAGCAAAACCTTACGAGCTAATAAAAATAACGTACTGAGCTCGATTAGAATCAGAGACAAAAACCAGTACAGGCTATTTTTTGATAATAATACCTTTGTCGTGTGCTCGTTTGAAGATAGAAAGCTGTCTGGCTTTACTATCTGCGAATACCCTATTCCCGTCGAATGCACGGCTTCTGTCGAAGACTCAGACGGAAATGAGGTGCTGTTATTTGGGTGCGATAATGGCTATGTATATCAAATGGATAAAGGTACATCGTTTGATGGTGCTGCCGTTGATGCTTTTGTTCGACTGGCATTCAATTTCATGGGTTCCGCTGAGAGAAATAAAAAATTCTTTAAAGCCGTATTTGAAGTGACAGCTGGCGAAGCTTCACAAATTAGCTTCACACCTGATTTTGACTATGGAGAAACTGAGGATGTTTCTCAGGATATTGATGTGACTGCTTCTGGTGGCGTCTGGGATGTTAGTAATTGGGATTCTTTTATCTGGGGCGATCAATTAATTTCAAATCCGATAGCTTATATTGATGGATCAGGGCAAAATATAGGTATAACTTTATTTTCTTCGACCACTTATGAGCAGCCGCATACGCTAAATAGTGTGATTATTCATTATTCAAACAAAGGGGTTAAGCGCTAATGGCAAACGACTGGTTTAGTGGGTTTCCGCGATTAGCAAAGGGCACGAAAGCGAGAGCCGATGCCGTTAATGCTATATTTGATGAAAATGTTACTGGCATGGATAAGATGCCTACCGAAGCTCAAATGAATCGAGGAACGCGCAACTACATTGCCGACGATACCGGTTCTGCTGATGCATACGCAGGTGTACTTGCTCATGTGACCGGTGCTTATGCTGACGGCCAAGAAGTTGATATATTAATTGCCAATACTAATCTGACAGCAACGCCTACGCTGAATGTAAGCACGATTGGTAACGTGGTTATTAAAGCATCTGGCGCTAATCCAGTTCCCATAGGTGCACTGGCAGAAGATAGCATTGCTCGCCTTAAATACAACGATACATTGTCTCACTGGGAATTGATTGGCGTTTACGATATAACCAATACGGTTAGTGCGTTTATGGCTACGATGCTGGATGACCCGACTGCGGCGGCGGCGCTTATAACGCTTGGGCTTACTGCTACAGCTGCGGAGATTAATACCCTAGATGGAGTAACAGCGTTTGTTGCAACTCTTTTTAACGACGAAACAGCTAGCGCCTTCATGGATACTCTTGGCATAACTGCTTACGCGCAGACGTTGCTGGATGATGCGGATGCGGCGGCAGCTAGAGCAACGCTTGGCGTTAATGCAGAAGAAAAAGGCACGTTCACCCCAACTATTTACGGAGGAACAACACCTGGTTCTCCAACATACTCTCTTCAAAATGGATGGTATTCAATAAATGGGGATACAGCGCATATAGAAATTAACATTATTTTATCTGCAAAGGGTGGATTAGCTGGCGAATTAAGAATAGGTGGGCTTCCTTTTACCGGGCTTAGTCATGTAATGAGAACTACAAATGCACCAACATCTATATGGATAAGTGGGGCATCAGGGTTGGCTGCTGGGGATAATTGTTATTTTACTGCGCACGCGTCTGATTATTTATCACTAGCTTATGGGGATATGGTATCAGGTGATCCTGGACGTAGTGCATTACAAGATACAAATATAGTAGATACAAGTGTAATTCAAATCAACGCAACTATTTTACTGTCGAGTTAATTATGGCTACCGAATTAAATCTAGAAGAAAACGCTTATAAGCCAGAAGGTGCCGGAATGCTGGGCGCTTATGAACCGGCGAGTATTGACTCTGCTGCGCCAACAGTCGATTTTGATCCAGCTGCCCCGACCAAAACAACTCAAGGCGCATCTGCCTATGCTGCTCCAGAATACACGCCGCCCGAACAAGCTAAGGCTGGTGATACGGCAGGTTATGACACTAGCGGTCTTCTTGGTGAATCGGTGGCCGATATTAATAAATTAACTGATCCATCTGGCGCTTTAATGAAAGACGCTACAACGAGAGGTAAGCAGTTTGCTGCTGAGCGTGGATTATTAAGTTCATCGATGGCTGCTGGTGCGGTAGAAAAAGAGCGGCTTGGTGTTGTTATGCCATTGGTGCAGCAAATGGCTCAAGAAAGATCTCAAGTGGGTATGCAAAAAGCCGGATTTGGGCAAGAGGCGACCATGGCTGAATTTGATGCAGCCACAGCAATGGGATTAAGTCAGCAAGATTATGAGCAACAAACACTGCTTGCTACTCAGTCAAATACTTTTAATACTGCAAGGGATAAAGTCTTAAATGACTTTAAAGCAGAGCAGTCAGGCTTAGATCGTGAGCTGCAGGTAACTCTTACCGATACTGAAATAGCGGCAAGAATGGGATTAAGTGAGCTAGAGTATGAGCATCAAGTCAGTCTTAGCGATAAGGCAAATGCCTTTACGGCGGCTGAAAACGCATTAGGTAGAAGTCACGAGGCTAAGATGCAAATTGCCGATGATGCTACCAGGACAAAACTTGTCAATCTTGAACAGAAATGGAATCAGGCTATTCAGCAAGACGTTAATGTGGCGGCATTTTGGCAGTCATCTATTGATGGGCTTATGGATATAATGAACAATCCTGATCTTGAGCCTGAGCAGATGCGTAATGCAATGAATGAAATGGTTGGATATACCGATGCCGAAAATGTTTATCATATCGGCACGGTTGAGGCTGGCTTAAATTTCTTATCGGGTCTTTCTGGTTTTTCAGGAGGTGATGGCACTACTGGCGTTAACACAGTCGGGATGGAAACTACTACGGAGACACCAACATCTGTGGTCGCGGATAATACTGCAGCTGCCGCAGCCGAGATCAAGGCTCTTGGTCCTAAGCCGTTCGCGTTTGCCGGTGGAGGCGGTTATGAT
>JBEQLM010000390.1:0-600 GCA_040325975.1 Gammaproteobacteria bacterium
ATGTTGACGAGAATCAACCATGCGAATCATTGGCATATTTGTGCAGATAGGGCAATTGATTCGATCAATGGAGTTGTTTTCCGCACCAATTTTTGAATCACCAGTATCTAAGTTCTTCGCTTGAGAGAGAAATTTTTCGTCCTCAAGAATATCGAACCATAGTCCTTTACATGATACACAGCGGTCAACTTCTCCGCCTTCCAACTTCACAACTTCCATTTCAGAATGACATTTTGGGCATTTCATGATTAACACTCCTATAAAAAAATGAACTGATTTAAATTAATGTCCAACACCCGCGTAATAGGCGCGAGCTTGCGAGCGTCCTAATTGACGCGATTGTAATAAATTTATTTGCGCACATCTTTGATATACATAGCTGTGCCGTCTTTTCTCATTTCCATTTCAAATAATTCACTGGCTCTTATCAAATCGCCAAGCTTTTTATAGCCATAGTTTATTGATGAGAAAGAACTGTTGTTTGATATGTAGTGACCTACTTTGCTCATATCAGCCCAGCCATCATCCTCTGATGTTTGCTCAACAGCCGTTCTAAGTAACTTAACCAGTGCGGTATCGCGCCTCAGATCATTCTTATCT
>JBEQLM010000391.1:0-594 GCA_040325975.1 Gammaproteobacteria bacterium
GATTGAAGACGTAATGCAAGATTTTTTTCACTGGCAGCAAAGGTCATCATGGAAATAATGTTGTCCAACATACTTGGCAAGCTGAAATCATATTTTTCTATGAGCAATTGACCTGCTTCAATCTTAGAAAAATCTAGGATGTCATTAAGTAAACCCAAGAGACCACCTGCCGAGAGCTTTATATTTTTAAGAAATTTCCTCTGTTCAGTGGTTAATTCCGTATCCAGAGCAAGACTCGTCATTCCAATAATACCATTCATTGGTGTTCTGATATCATGACTCATGTTGGCCAGAAAGGTGCTTTTGGCCTGGTTGGCCTGTTGTGCCTTTTCTCTTATGCTTACTAATTCGCTAATATCTCTGGCCACGCCGACAAGGCCAAGCGGTTCTTTGGACTCATCGGTCAGTACGGTTGTCGTCATTAGAGAGGGAAAGAGTGATCCGTCCTTGCGTTTATGGCCAACTTCACCGCTATATTCCCCTAACTTATTGACCCTGTTGTTAAACGGAAGGACCTCTTGTTCCATCTGTTCATCGGTATGAAAAATACTTAAATGTGTGCCAAGCAGTTCGCTTGCTTGATAGCCGTGCATC
>JBEQLM010000392.1:0-575 GCA_040325975.1 Gammaproteobacteria bacterium
ACGTATAACGATGCCGGCGCCACCGCCAGTGATAATGTTGACGGTAATCTCACCACCAGTATCGCGACCGTCAGCACTGTGAACACCGCCACTGTTGGTAATTACAGCGTGACCTATAACGTCAGTGATGTGGCGGGTAATGTGGCTGATCAAGTAAGCCGTGTGGTGAATGTCACCGCTGATGTAACCAGTCCAGTGGTTACCGCCCCGGCGAATATTACCGTTGCAGCGACAGGTGCATCAGGTACCGATGCGAGCGTGACCGCCATCGCTATCTTCCTGAGTGGTGCCACCGCCGCCGACAATGTCGACCCAACACTGACCATCACACACAATGCCTCAGCGGTCTTACCACTGGGCGCTAACCTGATCACATTCAGTGCCACCGACACAGCGGGCAATACCGGTACCGACCAGGCAACGGTCACCATCACCGATCAGACCAAACCCGTCATTACATTAGTAGGCAGTAGCCCGATCAATGTCGAACTGGGCAGTACGTATAACGATGCCGGCGCCACCGCCAGTGATAATGTTGACGGTAATCTCACCACCAGTATCGCGACCGTCAGCAC
>JBEQLM010000393.1:0-559 GCA_040325975.1 Gammaproteobacteria bacterium
GCTATCGTCAAAGAAATTGTTGAGCTGTATAACGGCAGCCTACAATTCGATCGTTCTGCGGAACTGGGTGGTTTGCGGGTCCGGCTACGTCTGTCGCCCAATCAGTAACAGACTCGCAAAGTATCAGAATCAACTCTGAAATCGTAGGTTGGCAACCCCTTGCCGACGACACTCTGTGATGAGGCAGGTATATAGTTGATCTATTCAGTCTCAACAGTAATTTATACTTAGATTTATCTGCGTTTATCCGCGTTCATCTGTGGATATCAATTAAGCGTATTTTTCCATCCATTTAGTAGTAACGCTCACGCCCATTACCATGCCAATAACGGCCAGCAATGATTCTATTGAAAGAGTAGAGATACCACTCAAGCCCTGACCAATGTTGCAACCATAAGCCATGATTGCGCCGATGCCCATTAATGCGCCGCCGAGCAGTGCTATTTTTGCCATGCCTTTTCCCGGGGTAGCAATTTTAAATTGTCTGCTTGCAAGCGCGAGCAGTAAGGAAACCACGCCCGTACTTATTACAAATAAAATAGAAAAGGATAAATCTGAT
>JBEQLM010000395.1:0-558 GCA_040325975.1 Gammaproteobacteria bacterium
TCAGCTCTTCCCAAGACCCAGAAGTACCCATCTTTATCCTTTACGGCGTAGTCGCCGGTATAGTAAACGCCGGGAAACCGCGCCCAATAAGCTTTCTTGTAACGTTCCGGGTTTCCATGTATGCCAAGGAGCATCCCGGGCCAGGGCTTCTTTATTACCAAGAAACCCCTCTTTTCCGGTGGCATTGACTTGCCATCCTCACCAACTACATCAGCATCTACCCCCGGCAGCGGAAGAGTTGCTGAGCCAGGTTTCAGAGGCACACACTCTATGCCAGGGCTAGGTGAAATCATGATGCCACCGGTTTCAGTCTGCCACCAGGTATCAACGATGGGGCATCTCTCACCACCTATATGGCGGTAAAACCAGAGCCAAGCCTCAGGATTAATGGGCTCTCCCACGCTCCCCAATAGTTCCAGACTGCTGAGGTCATGCCCCTTTAACACCTCCTCTCCATATCCCATGAACATCCTGATGGCTGTCGGTGAGGTGTAAAACACGCTGATTCCGTATTTCTCGATGATATCCCACCATCTCTCAATCGTGGGATAATCGGGA
>JBEQLM010000396.1:0-551 GCA_040325975.1 Gammaproteobacteria bacterium
CTATCCTGCCGGAACTTTGTCCGGCGCGCCTAAAATAAGGGCCATGGAAATTATCGCAGAACTTGAACAAAGCCCCAGAGGACCTTACGGCGGCGCTGTGGGATACATTTCGTTCCATGGAAACATGGACATGGCCATTACCATTCGGACTGCAAGTATTGAGAACGGAACACTAACGGTACAGGCCGGCGCCGGCATCGTTGCCGATTCCAATCCCGAGAGCGAACGAAAGGAGACCGTCAATAAAGCGATGGCCATGCAAAAAGCACTGCAGTTGGTTCAAAAAAATACAGCTTAAATACTATCGGGAAAACATGAAGGGGAGAACATAATGATCATAATGATAGACAATTACGATTCATTCACCTACAACCTGGTGCAATATCTGAAACAAATCGGCACTTCCGTCAAAGTCGTCCGAAACGACGCTGCTTCAATTTCCGACCTTATCTCCTGGGAACCTGCAGGTATCGTTATATCACCCGGACCGGGTCGGCCGGAAACAGCGGGAATTTCACTGTCTGTGGTGCGACATTTTTCTGGAAGGGTCC
>JBEQLM010000397.1:0-534 GCA_040325975.1 Gammaproteobacteria bacterium
GCATACCCGAACATTTCAGACAGCGGGACTTCCGCTCTAATCTGCTTGCCGGAGGGAGAATCATCCATCCCCTGCACCATGCCACGACGGCTGTTCAGGTCACCCATGACATCGCCCATGTAATTCTCTGGCGTCACCACTTCCACCTTCATAATAGGCTCAAGCAAAACCGGCTTAGCCCTGGCTGCTCCTTCCCTAAAGCACATGGAACCAGCAATCTTGAACGCCATTTCGTTGGAATCAACATCATGGTAGGAGCCGTCGTACAGGCTGACCTTGACATCCACCATGGGATAACCAGCGATAACACCGTTCTTCATCTGCTCCTGCACGCCCTTATTCACGGCAGGTATATATTCTCTGGGCACTGCGCCGCCCACAATCTCATTGACGAACTCGTAGCCGGCACCCGACTCCTGGGGCTCGATACGCAGGTAGACGTGTCCGTACTGACCGCGACCACCGGACTGACGCACGAACTTCCCTTCCTGTTCGACAGATTTACGTATGGTTTCGCGGTAGCTTACCTGCGGC
>JBEQLM010000398.1:0-530 GCA_040325975.1 Gammaproteobacteria bacterium
GAGATGGTTAACAACATCGCGAGTCATCATGGTGGTATTTCTGTATTCTGTGGGGTCGGTGAGCGTACTCGTGAGGGTAATGATCTTTACCATGAAATGAAAGACTCCGGAGTTCTGCCTAAAGCTGCGCTTGTTTACGGCCAGATGACCGAGCCTCCAGGTGCACGAGCTCGTGTTGCACTGACTGGTCTGACTGCGGCAGAGTATTTCCGTGATGAAGAGGGACAGGACGTTCTCTTCTTCGTAGATAATATCTTCCGCTTTACCCAGGCCGGTTCTGAGGTATCTGCGCTTCTTGGTCGTATTCCATCAGCTGTTGGTTATCAGCCAACTCTTGCTACAGATCTCGGTGGACTTCAGGAACGTATTACTTCAACCGTTAAAGGCTCCATTACCGCTGTACAGTGCGTATACGTACCTGCGGATGATCTTACAGATCCTGCTCCTGCGACAACATTTGCTCACCTTGACGGTACTGTTGTACTTTCTCGTCAGATTGCTGAGCTTGGAATTTATCCTGCGGTTGATCC
>JBEQLM010000399.1:0-520 GCA_040325975.1 Gammaproteobacteria bacterium
GGAGCTTATCGAGAAGGAAAACCCTGATCTGGTCATGCTCGATATCGGGCTGCCCGATATGGACGGTTTACAGGTACTGCGTGAGATACGGCGCTTCTCTCATGTACCCGTGATAATGCTTACAGTAAAGAACGAGGACACCGATATCGCCAAGGGGCTTGAACTGGGCGCCGATGATTATGTTGCCAAGCCCTTCAGCCATATTGAACTGTTGGCGCGGGTACAGGTGGTGATGCGTCATTCCCGTTGTGAGCCAGCGGCGGCTGAGGAACAGCCCTATACCAGTGGAAAACTACGCATTGACTTCGCCCGTAATGAAGCCACGGTTAACGGAGGGTGATGCTAGAATCCTGCCACTTGGTTGAACTGCGGCTGGGCAGGTGATGTGGCTCTCCAGAACCGGCTTGAGAAGGGCAGCTTCCTCGTTAGTCTCGGCCCTGACCGTAACTTCGACTACGGGATAGGAAATCTGATTTCCTGCGTTCCATCCCTTCATAATCAGGATTCGGGTGAGATCTTC
>JBEQLM010000039.1:0-10942 GCA_040325975.1 Gammaproteobacteria bacterium
AACTTCATCTGGTTGAGGCACTGAGGACATTACGAATTATTCACTACTCATCCTGGATCGCATCACGCTGGGACGATCCCGCATTCCCGCTTGCCTTCCCATGGTTCAATGGCACACGTTACTGGGAAGATCATGTTTTGTCTTTGCGGGAACAGGCGGCTTTATTGAATGAACCGCCACTTGTTTGGGATTGAAGGTCAGACAATAAACTTATCTAAATCTGATACTTAACTGATAACGGGTATTCTCACTCACTCTACCAAACCACAGACCAGAATCAGCTAAATCTATCGTCATTTAGTACTGCTAAACGTTTTAATTTAATGCCTAAAAGGATATCATGTGCACTCAGTTGCGACCAAATCTAACCGAGCTTACACAAAAATGATAAATGGACCGAATCGTTAAACAGGACAGTCCAGGCCATCCCTCACGTATGCGGGATAAGGCGAGACAGATACTTCAAGACATTGAAGTGGAACGGCTTCCTACCCTGCCAAATATCCTGCTGTCCCTACTCAAAATAGATAGCAATTCCCCTGCCTCCCGCGAGCAACTGGCAAATCATATTGATAAGGATCCCACACTTCGTCTCCGTCTGCTATCAATATGTCAGCACAACACCGGCATAACTGGCACCGGTGAAACAAGCACAGAAATACTACAAAAATTCGATGACCATACATTAAGAAGTCTGGCCATTACCGCTACAGCACAGCAATACTTTTCTGAGCAAAGCAGTTCTGAACAAACTCATTTTTTAAAGCAGCATTGGCAGCACGCCCTACTCTGCGCCAATATCGCTAAAGCCATTGCTAAAAAATGCCAATATCAATACCCGGAAGAAGCTTATACCGCTGGCCTGTTGCATGATATTGGCCAGCTGATTTTGCATTGCGTCTATCCTGATATATACACCACGCTCAAGACTAATGACGATGACCTGACCTTACACAATTTGGAGGAAAATGAGTTTTTATGCAACCACTCGTATCTTGGCGCAGAATTACTCAATCTCTATAATGTCGATTCATTTATATCTGACTCGGTTTTGTACCACCACGAACCGATTGATCGAATCTTTGACGCACATCCGCTGGTCAAAGTTATTCATCTTGCCAATCAACTCACAAATACAGATTTTGATCATTCAGGCAATGATGTTTTCAACCACGCTAATCAACTTTTAGGACTTGATAGAGCTACCGTTATTGAGATTCTGAGTGATGCAAATAAGTATCTAAATAACTGCGTCGTTGAATTCGAGATTGACCTGGATGATGACACTGAGGATGAGACTAATTTACGTCACATACAATCCAGAGCTGAATATGTACAAACACAGCTGAATGAACAAATTAAATACATTAGTTTGCTGGACGGATTGCATCAACAGCTCTCAAGAGTCAATGATGACAATGAACGACTCACGTCCATAGAAAAATACAGCAAACTACTCTTTGGTGTTGATCAAAATATTATTTTTATATACGACACTAATAATAAACTTATCCGCGCCACTGCCAGAACAGGCAACCAGCACCTTAACGACCTAACAATTCCACTAAAAGAAAATCGTAGTATCGTTACCGACTGCCTGCTTGAGAAGAAGGCACTGCATTCATTTTCTCATCAATACAACAAACTCAATATTGTCGATCAGCAGTTATTATCCTCTAGCGCTAAACAGGGATTGATCTGTCTACCAATGATCAGTCAGCAGCAGATCATTGGAGTGCTGACACTATGCGTTGATAAACAACAACAAGTAACTTTATGGAAACAACTACCATTACTCAATCACTTCTGCCACGAAGTAGCACATACTATTTATTGTCGTCGCACAGACAATAATAAACCCAGTGAAGGCTGGGGTGAGTTTGAAACGCATATACGCGAAGTAATACATGAAATTAACAATCCTCTGAGTATCATTAATAACTATCTAGAAATATTAAGTCTGAAGCTTGACGCAAAAAATCAGGCCCACACGGATATCCAAACCATAAAAAGTGAAATTTTTAGAGTTGGTGATATTCTCAAAAGACTGAAAACACCTAAAACCAACACAGGTACCATCACAAAATTTGATCTCAATGAGCTAATTACTGAACTCACCCATATCTTTGAAACCTCAATTCTGGATAGCAATAACATCCAGTTACAACTTGATCTTGATACAGATATTGCTCCTATTTACTGCAATGCTAATGCACTCAAACAGATCTATACCAACCTGGTTAAAAATGCTGTCGAAGCATTTCCTGCAAATGGCAAAATTATGGTCTACACTCAAGGACAAGTTAATGTTGATGGTAAAACTTACATCGAGATATCCGTTGCAGACAACGGCCCGGGTATACGCTCCGAGGTACTAAGCCAGTTATTTAAGCCGGTTCAAACTGATAAAGGTAGCGCACACTCAGGAATAGGGCTAAGTATCGTTAAGAAGCTGGTCACTGAGCTGAATGGTTCGATAAGTTGCAGAAGCAGTAAAAAAGGCACTAATTTTCAGATATTACTGCCAATTAAATGAAACAAAAGCACTACTCTACATTTGTGCATAATAATTAAAAGAACAAAGGCCTAACGCCTTTGCGCGATAGAGTAATAAAATGATAAAAAATAAACAAAATATCCTCATCGTTGATGACGACCATGCTGTTCTTACCAGCTTAAAAAAACTGCTCGCTATTAATGACTACGAGGCCGATTGTGCTACTGGTGGTGAAGAAGCAATTTGTCGCATCAATCAAAAAGAATATGACCTGATTTTGCTGGATTTACATATGCCTCAAGTTAATGGCTATGATGTAATGCAACATATAAAGGCGATTGATCAAAAACCCGCTGTCGTCATTATCAGTGGCGAAACTTCTTTCGAATCTGCTCGCAAGGCCTGCTCCATCGGTACTTATGGGTTTTTATGCAAACCGTATCAAGCCGAAGAATTACTCACTATAGTCAAACATGCGCTCAAGGAAAAACGTCTCAAGAAACAGAATATATTAATGCAAAAACAGCTCAAGGAATCTGAGCGGCTGCATCGTTATTTAGTGAATACATCACCGGACATTATTTATATTCTTGATCCACATGGTCATTTCACTTTCATCAATGAACGCATTGAAAATTTACTCGGTTTTGACATGGAAGAACTCATTGGCAAACATTATTCGGCATTGATTCATCAGGACGATGTTGAACAGGCCAAATATATTTTCAATGAACGTCGCGTTGGTGAACGAGCCTCAACCAACATTGAGCTTCGTCTAAAATGCAAAAATAGCGATTCAACGCGACATTTTGAAAATAAAACTTTACCCATTGAGCTGAGTTCGATGGGCATATATACGGGCGCAGATAAAAATAACTCCTATCTTGGCACCTATGGCGTTGCGCGCGACATTACTGAGCGAAAAATTGCTGAAGAAACCATTACCTTCCAGGCCTATCACGATCTACTGACAGGTTTGCCCAATCGAGCCTTATTACGCGACCGCCTGAGCCTGGCCATCAGTCACGCTAAACGTGAAAAAGAAATGCTGGCCGTCATGTTTCTGGATCTTGATAGATTTAAGAATATAAACGATAGTCTTGGCCATATGATTGGTGACGAGTTATTACAGCAGGTCAGTAACCGTCTTAAAGAATGCTTGCGTGAAGGTGACACACTATCGCGTTTTGGCGGTGATGAATTCACTCTACTACTTCCCAAAATTAATAATCATAAGGGCAATGTCAGCAAGATTGCTGAAAAAATCACTCAGGTATTGAGAGAGGCATTTTTTGTTGATGGCAATGAACTCTATGTCAGCGCCAGCATTGGTATGTCACTTTATCCACAAGATGGCACCACTATGGATTCCCTGATTAAAAATGCCGACATCGCCATGTACCATGTTAAGGGACAGGGGAAAAATGGTTATGAGTTCTACTCTGATGATATGAACACGCCCTACTTCAAAAATCTTTCACTCGACACTGGCATTCATAATGCGTTGGAATTTGAAGAATTTAGTTTGCTTTATCAGCCTCAGGTTAATGTTATATCTGGTGATATCATCGGTGTCGAAGCTCTGCTTCGCTGGCAGCATCCAGAACTTGGCTGCGTACAACCAGGTGAGTTCATACCCTTTGCAGAAGAAACTGGTTTAATCATTGAAATCGATCACTGGGTATTAAGAAATGCCATTTCTGAAATCAGCCGATGGATCAAAGCGGGCTTGCCCGAAATTCGCATGTCCATCAATATCTCAGCACGTCACCTGGCAGAAAATGACCTTGTCGAAAAAATAACCCTGGCTTTAAATGAATTCGATGTGCCTGGCCGCTGCCTTGAAATTGAAATAACAGAGAATGCCATCATGAAAGACATGGAGGCTGCCATCAACAAGCTAAAACAACTCAGCGCACTCGACATCAGCATCGCCATTGACGACTTTGGCACGGGCTACTCTTCACTCACCTATTTACACAAGCTACCAATCCATACTCTAAAAATTGATCGTAGCTTTTTACACGAAGATAGATTCAATAATAATGACCACACCATAGTCAACACTATTGTCGCCATGGCAAAAGGCCTAAAACTCAATGTTATTGCCGAAGGCGTAGAAACTCAGAGACAACTGGATTATCTACGCGAAATAGGCTGCAACGAAGCGCAAGGATTTTTATTCGGAAAACCTATGGAAGCTACAATCATTGAGAAAATGCTGACACAAAAACCTTTCTCTCTGCCGGATGCCAATAAAAAAGGATTGGGTCTTCCTCACAATCAACATTAGTTAGTGGCTGCGCCCTTACATGGGCACAGTCAAATACCTTCAACCAATATGTAACTCTTCCATAAAGTAACAAACACAATCCTGTCGTATTGCTTCTTCATTCATTGTGAACATGGATAATGTAACCGGCTTTTTAAATAAAAGCTTATTATTATCTATTTCAATATACTCACTAGTAACATCTTCCTCACTTTCACTACTGACAACAATGTGTTTTTCTTTGTCGGTATTAACAGTTGCGAACTCAGTGCCCGAATCAATACGGTGAAAATTTTTATCTTCCAGCTGTACGTTTAAACTTATATCACAGGAATCACTGCTGATAGCATTTGCTATCGTTATAGTCTCAGGTATGGTGACGCGTGCTACAGTGTGATAAAGCTTTAGCTTATTGTCTTGTGATGACAACTCATCTAACTCCAGAATAGACTGCAGATAGTCCAGGGCATGATCTTCACCTGATTTTTCACCCGATTGACCGCACTCAAGCACAATAGAGGGGCAGAAATCAGAAAATGCTGATGACTGCACACCTTTGGGGCTGGTGAAATAAACAGCAATGTCGCTAAATTTTGCAGCCAGCATAAGTCCATGCGGATTGAGAATATTGATGCAGGCGTAATGCGGATTCTTGCCCGTGTTATTGTGTATATCAATACTGGCGAAGGGTTTTCTTTTCGCCATGATATAAGTAACGGCCTGCATCATATCTTTTTCAGCTGACTCGCTATGATGACTACCTGGCCAGATTCGATTGTAATCATCCTGATCATCCAGATGTCGCTGTTTTTCTTTTGCCGCTGCAACGTTACCAATAAATAATGATATCGCTCTTGGCAAAGGTTTTTCTCGGTATTTTTTTAACAGTCGTTGAATTGCATACAATCCAGTGGTTTCATTGCCATGCAGCAAGGTAGAAATAAATAATGGCTGCGGGTTAATACCTTTTAGATGAAACAGAGTTGGTGATTTTAATACCTCATGTAGATCCTCTGCTTTTGCAGTAAGAAACCCATCGGGTAGTTGGATCATTTCATTTAGCATGTTGTTGCCTCAAGATCCCATTCGTGCACTGGCCGACCTGACATCTGGTTTTTCAGGTAGCTTAGTGTAAGTAGGCTTCTATCATTGTTATGTACATTAAGAAAATTTAATTGCCACTGACTTCCTGTTGTATTATTTGCTACGCGTTTTTCAATAACTGAAAGATAACGCTGACTGTCTTCCTGACTGACACCTAATTTATACAAACCAGCTTCTGCTTCATTAAGCAGCTTATCTAGAATAATATTTTTCAAAGATTCAGTTTTATTTCCAAGCCAGCTGGTTTTATGTTTCAAGCCCAGTTGTGCCGCACGGTAAAAATCATCTTTAGCATCGGCAAACGGCATGGCTTTTTCAGGTGGTTCATCGAGTGTCGCATAATAATGCACCAGCCCATAAAAAAATGCGATATTGGCAATATTATCAATTGTTGTCGGCGCACTCGCACAAACACGGTGTTCAATGCGCAAGTGTGGCGTCTGATCCGCATCAAAACCAATTAGAGGCCTGTTCCAGCGCCAGATAGTGCCATTGTGTAATCTGACATGTTTAATTTCATTTATCGCCGCCTGATAATGCACCGGCAGCAGGACAGGAAAGTGATCAAGGTTTTCCTGAAAACATTCAAACAGTGAATCACGAACGTAAGCTGCACCAAAACTGACTCGATGCACTGGCCCAGAAGACGCGCCTCCATAACCTCCGGTATTCACCGCCTGCTCAAAAACGGGAATCCGTGTTTCCTGCCATAATCGACGACCAAATAGACACGGCGAGTTAGCACTAACCGCGACCATCGGTGCAGATAATAAAACAGAGGCATTGTAATAACGTGCAGCCAGATCCTGAGGAACCTGTATATGAATTTGCAATGAAGTGGCTGCTGCTTCTAGCATTACATCTTTATGAGTTACTTGCAGGTGTTCCTCACCATTGATATTCAATTCAATACCAACGCCTTTACGCTGTCGCATCACCTGCTCATTGAGTGCTTTATAACGATCCAGCAGCGATATATTTTTTATCGTGAGATCACTATCTTGTAAGGTAGGCAGGATACCAATGCCAATAATATTACTATCAAGAGATTGAGCCGATGTAGAACACTGCTGCCATAGCTCATTCAGCTTATGCTCAAAACTGGAAAGCACTTTGTTAGATAATTGCTCAGGCTCAACATTGAGCTCAACGTTAAATTTGGCCAGCTCAGGGGTTAATAAGGCATTATTTGCCCGATCAAGAAATGCTTCATTAATGGCGGCAGGTCCACCTTTTTTATTAATCAACCAGGCTTCAAGCTCATAACCCGCCATCAACGCGGACGATGAAAATCGATGATTATCAAACCAGTCTTTTACCAACGCTGTTTCTTCTTTAAGTCGAGAAAAATATTGCTGGTAATCTGATTTGTTAAAATGGCTATAGTGTATTTCTTCGCCCATGCTATTAGTCTAATCTAAAAAACAGGCTTAAGTAAGGCTGAGAAATTTCAGACTAACGCCTTATTTATCAACGCATTCCATACAACGTGTACTGGTGGGATCAACTAGAAGCCGACGAATATCAATTTCTTCATCGCAGATAAAACAACAACCATAATCATCTGACTTAATACGCTGTAAAGCCCCTTCAACCTTGATCAGATGATCCTTGCGACGCCTGACCGTTTCCAGTGCCATTTGCTGGGATTGCATAGCATCCATTCGAGACAGCCTACCCACCCTGGTCTGATCCAGCTCAACGGGCTCACTGGTTTGCTTTAGAGTTTCTTCATCATCCTGAAGCTCTACTCTCAAGCGAAGCAGATGCTCTTTTATTTTTTTAAGCTCTGTTTTTGTCATGGGATAAGATACTCAAACACCAACACCTTCAATCCCTTACCAGAGACTGCTTCACGAAACACCTCAGGCGTTGAAATGCTTTCTTTAAATTTACATTCAGGGCATTCGTCAGCCACTGTATCTAGAAGAAAGGTTTCACTGAGGTCTGGCGAATTAAGGCAAAGTATTAACAAACTACCTGGGTTCATAAACTCGGGGATGCGACGAATAATCTTTTTATAATCCCGTTCAATATCAACACTACCTTTTTGCAAACTGGGAGGGTCACAAATCAATAAATCATAAGGCCCACGTTTTTTTATTCGAGAAAAAGACTTGAAGATATCAATACCATCAAAAGCAACCCTCTTAGTATCCTGCTGATTCATTCGATGATTATCCCGCCCCCGACTCAGTGCGGCCTTACTAATATCAATGTTTAGCACATGCTCAGCGCCACCGGCCAATGCCGCTACAGAAAAAGCACAGGTATAAGCAAATAGATTAAGCACATGTTTACCCTGTGCATTGTTCCGAACCCATGCATGGCCGTTGACCATATCAAGAAAGAATCCCGTGTTCTGCGTTGCACCCAAACGTAGTTGATATTTAAGGCCTGATTCTTCTACCACCAATTCGGTAATTTCTTCACCCCACAATAATTCAGTAGGAGACATATGTCGGCAACGGTATTGAACTTGTACGGAATGACAATCGGGTAATCGTGACTGTAATAATTCAGCCATCGACTCCAGATTATTATGCACCTCTTCTTTATAGATAGTAATTAATGCAACGGGTGGTAGCCAGTCGATGCTAATGTGTTCGAGGCCTTTGTATGCATGACCGCGACCATGCAGGAGTCGTCGGCATTGTTCAACGCCATTGAGTTTTTTAGATTTGAAATCTATAAGTTTTTCGATGGGATTGATGAAGCGAGTTGATTCATTCATAAACTATCATGGATTTACTATAAAAATCTCGACTTAGGTAGACAGTCTATACTGTTATTTAATCTTTTCTTGCTCATGTTGCAGCAGTAGTGCCATCAACCAGATGGCCTGAGCAGTCGCATGGTAATTGCTTTCATTACTGGCATAACCGGGCAATATGCTTGTCTAGCCTATGGCTGCATCACCAAGCTGTATTACGGGGTGCATGTCATTCCAGCCACCATCTTCATTTTGTGCGTCGATGATGCGTTGCAGCCACACTGGCTTGATTGCATCGTAGTTTCCAGCTTCCGCCAGCGCTAGCACCCGTTGTAGATAGGAATCTGTCACCCGAAAATCGTAGGTCAATTCATCTATAATTATTTTCTGTAAAGATTGAGATAAAGCCGCTAGTTGCTTGTCGTTGCCACAATAACGCTCCTGCATCAGCCTGACTGACATTAGCTGATGTGTCACACAACGAGGTTTCAAATAGTGCATGTCACAAAAATCAGCTTCATGCTGATCCTGGATAATGGCTTCCTGTGCAAATTCTTTATTACACGAAAGCGCATAGACAAAAAAGAGTTGATAAGGCCTATAACTACTAAAAGCCGTTATGTCTGGCACATCGGGGCGATAGTATTTACGGAAGTACGGCGTCCAGACATTGGGACGATTAGCATCAAGGTATTGGGTTTTATATTGCTGATAAATGTCAGTAAGTTTTTTATTATCATTTATATTCGCAGTTTCTTTCAACATCCACCACAATGCCGAGTTATGATTATTTTTATTTTTTGAATTGTTTGCAACCAGCCAGTCTATCGACTGGTTAAAAGTTTGCTGTATTTCAGAAGTGACCGGCCAGTCTGCAACTTTATTATTTTCAGAATACTCGTAAACATAATAGGCGATGCCTATAATTAAAAAAAATAATCCCGTAATAAGTAGTTTCTTAATCATGGTGAGTCATATTTTAAATAGTTAAAGAGATCAGTAACAACTGGATCGACGAGTGACACCTAAAGCCAAAGATAAATCTCAGAAATCGAAAACTCCGGCAGCATAATTAAATCAAGTCTGCGTCCATAGATTATAATTTTATTTTAACTAGCCAGTGATATAGCGTTCCAGCTGTTCAATTGTGAATCGCTGTTCGTCTATGACCGATTTCACTGCATCACCAATAGATATTACGCCGATCAACTTGCCTTCATCCATAACGGGTAAATGTCGAGTACGTTTTTCTGTCATTAAGACCATGCAATCCTCAATATATTGCTCGGGTTGAACGTACAATACGCGGCTAGTCATGATGTCCTTAACCGGTGTTTGCTGAGAAGAGCGCCCCTTGAGAATGATATTGCGTGTATAGTCTGTCTCTGAAACCACGCCCACCAGCTTGCCGTCTTCCATAACCATAAGCGCACCGACTTTTTTCTCGGTCATCAGATGTATGGCATCATAAACTGAAGCCTCAGGCCCTATAGACCAGACATCGTTGCCTTTAACCTTTAATATGTCATTGACTTTTTTCATAGCGGATCTCCTCATTTAGCCGATTAGACGGTGACTCGTTTTGTGATCACCGAAACCCTGTCAGTATATCTAGATGGCGATACAGCAGCCGTCTTGCGATAACCACATACTATTTATAGTAATAGCAATTACCCCAATAGTATACAACTACTACTGCTCGCTAAAAGGGCAAAGATATAGCTTTGACCGGTAGAATAGACGGCTTAATCAAAAATCCCTGCGTCGCTTTTAATTACGTCTATTATGCTCGATCCATTAGGTTCGTAAACGGTTCATCCTTGTACCACTACTCCGTCCCTTGGGTTCGTGAACAGTGCATCCTTGCACTACTGCTCCTGTAATGTTTCCCAGTTTACTTCGCATTCACCTTGTTCTGTTGCGACATAGGCTGAGTCGCCGGTAATGGTGACGGAAATTTCCATGGTTCGTTGCACCATGGCAGCCAGTGCCTGTATGTCTTGCCACTTAAACCGAAACACTGAAGCTTTGAGCTGACGAATTTTTGCCTGCGCCTGATCCCACCAGACATCCGATTTTGTATTAAAACAATAAACCTTAACTTCACGCGCAATCCGACTGGCTTTTTTTATTCTATCGACAGCGGGTTCACCTACATCAATCCATAATGTTAGTTGATCATCCAGTGTACGCGCCCATATGTCGGGTTCGTCGATATCGCTCAGTCCTTTGGTAAAGGTCAGATGCTCCTGTGCATTAATGCAATAGGCTAAAACACGAACCATCATTCTTTCAATTGTTTCAGAAGGATGTAACGCCAGGGTTAAGTTGAGCGTGTCGTAGTGATTTCTATTGA